>NZ_JAEVHJ010000235.1:0-10470 GCF_016802855.1 Micromonospora sp. ATA51
GCCTCGCAACCCTGGAGGCGGGCGGCGACGTCGTTACCGGCCCGCGCGCGGCCCGGGTGGGTGTGCGGCGAGCGGCCGCCGGGTCGGGTCGCCGGCGTCGGCGGAGGATGGGCCGGTGCGGCACAGCGACGAGACCGACACCCCCCGCGGACCGGCCCGGGTCGACACCGACCTGCCCGCCGGTCCCGTCAGCACCGCGCTGGTGCTCGGGCACGGCGCGGGCGGCGGGGTGGACGCCACGGACCTGCTCGCCGTCCGGGACGCGGTGACCGCCGCCGGGGTGGCCGTGATCCGGGTGACCCAGCCGTACCGGGTCGCCGGTCGACGGGCGCCGGCGCCGGCCGGGCAGCTCGACGAGGCGTGGACGGCGGTGCTGGCCGCGCTCCGCGAGCGCCACCCGACCGTGTCCGACTGGGTGGTCGGCGGGCGCTCCAGCGGCGCCCGGGTCGCCTGCCGCACCGCCAGGGCGGTCGGCGCGAGCGGGATCGTCGCCCTGGCCTTCCCGCTGCACCCGCCGGGCCGTCCCGAGCGCTCGCGCGCCGCCGAGCTGGCGACCGGGCTGCCCACCCTGGTGGTGAACGGTGACCGGGACCCTTCGGGGTGCCGGAGCCGGGACCGGGCGTCGAGGTGGTGCTCCGCCCGGGCGAGCGGCACGACCTGCGGGGCGACCCGGCCGCCACGGCCGCCGTGGTGCTCGACTGGCTGCGTGGGCGGGGCTGGACACGCCGCTGAACGGGGCCCGGGGAAATCGTCCTGCCCCGGACGGCGGGGAGGGATCACGCCCGGGCGTGACCGGGGGCGGCGGCGGGTCGTTGCTACGGATGGTGCCGGATGCACCGGTTCGGGCATTCGGGACCATCCTCCCAGGCCCTTCCTGGTCCCAGCGTCGGTCGCGGCCGAGGCGGGGACCAGGAACGGCGGGGGTAGGAATGTGTCGCCCCACTGCGCGGTTACTACCCCTGGACGACATTTCCAGCCGAGGGGGGTGACCGGTGCCGACCGAGACACGGAGCCGGGAGCGGGACAAGCGGGACGCGCGGCAGCTGAGGCGGCTGCTGGACGCGCCGGAGTGGCCCGCCGAGGCGCCGGCCGCGGTGAGCACCAGCACACCGGCCGGAAGTGAATCTACGGACAGCTCCGTACGCGTATCCTCGGCGAGGAAGCATCCGACGCGAGGGGATGTGCGGTTGACCACCGAGAAGACGGACGAGCGCAGGGCCCGCTTCGAGCGGGACGCGATGCCCTTCGTCGATCAGCTCTACGCTGCCGGACTGCGGATGACCCGCAACCCGGCGGATGCCGAGGACCTGGTCCAGGAGACGTATCTGAAGGCGTACGCGGCCTTCCACCAGTTCGAGCAGGGCACGAACCTGAAGGCCTGGCTCTACCGGATCCTGACCAACACCTACATCAACTCCTACCGCAAGCGGCAGCGCCAGCCGATTCAGGCGCCGACCGAGGAGATCACCGACTGGCAGCTCGCCGAGGCCGAGTCGCACACCTCCAGCGGGCTGCGCTCGGCGGAGACCGAGGCGCTGGACCGCCTGCCGGACAGCGACGTCAAGGAGGCCCTCCAGCAGCTGCCGGAGGAGTTCCGTATGGCGGTGTACCTGACCGACGTCGAGGGCTTCTCCTACAAGGAGGTCGCCGACATCATGGGTACGCCGATCGGCACGGTGATGTCGCGGCTGCACCGCGGCCGACGTAATCTGCGCAAGCTGCTCGAGCAGTACGCCGCGGAGCGGGGCTTCTCCTCCGCGCCGTCGTCGAAGGGTTCGACCGCCGCCGCCGGCCGGGAGGTGTGACCGTGAGCTGTGGAGAGCCGCACGAGACGGACTGCCGCGAGGTGCTCGCGGAGGTGTACCTCTACCTGGATCTGGAGTGCGCGGACGAGCGCCGGGTGCTGATCCGGACCCACCTCGACGAATGCGGGCACTGCCTGCGCGAGTACGGCATCGAGCAGGAGGTGAAGGCGCTGGTCGCGCGGTGCTGCGGCAACGAGACCGCGCCGGCGCAGCTGCGCGAGCGGCTGCGGGTACGCCTCACCGAGCTGGTGGTCTTCGAGAGCACCGAGTCCCGCGAGCTGGCGGACTGAGCGCACGCCGCACTGAGCTGACAGAAACAGGTGGCCCGGGTCGGATCCGACCCGGGCCACCGGCGTGTCCCGGCCCGGGGCCGGGGGAGCTGCTGATCCTCCAGGCGGGCACGGGCCGCCGACGATCAGGAGTTGGGGCGCTTGCCGTGGTTCGCGTTGCTCTTCCTCCGGGCCTTCTTCCTACGGGCCTTCTTCGCCATGCTGTGCCTCCTTGTGCTGGTCACGGTCCGACCGCGGGCGAGCGCGGCGGAGGTCGCGTACCGGTCCTCCGGGCGTCCGGGGTCCGACGGAGCTGATGCTAGTGCGGGTTGCCTCGCCCGTGGTCCGGCGGGGCCGAAAGCGGCGTGCCGGCCGCTCCGCGTCCGGCGTGACCCGGGTCATGATTGGATACCGTTCGCAGGCACACCGGTGGAGAGGGAGGGCCGTGACATGGCCGAGGAGATCCGCGCCGAGATGGTGGCGAACGTCTGGAAGGTCGTCGCGACGGCCGGAGACACCGTGTCCGAGGGGGACACGCTGGTGATCCTGGAGTCGATGAAGATGGAGATCCCCGTGATCGCCGAGTCGGACGGCGTCGTCCAGCAGATCGCGGTCAACGAGGGTGACGTCGTGCAGGACGGCGACCTGATCGCGGTGATCGGTTGACCGGCCTCAGCGTCCGTCGGGCCGACCCGGCCGACCACCCGGCGGTGGCCCGGCTGACGGTCGCCGCCTACGAGGCCGACGGGCAGCTCAAGGGCGAGAACGGGTACGCCGTGGTGCTCGCCGACGTGGCCACCCGGGCGGAGACCGGCGAGGTGCTGGTCGCCGTCGACACCGGCACCGGCGAGGTGCTCGGGGCGGTGACGTTCGTGCTGGCCGGCACCCCGTACGCGGAGCTCTCCGGGCCCGGCGAGGCGGAGTTCCGGATGCTGGCGGTCGACCCGGCGGCGCAGGGGCGTGGCGCCGGGGTGGCGCTGGTCCGCGCCTGCGTGGCCCGGGCGACCGAGCTGGGCTGCTCGGCGGTGGTGATCTGCGTACGCAGCGGCATGGCCGTCGCGGCGCACCGGCTCTACCAGCGGATGGGCTTCGTCCGGGTGCCGGAGAAGGACTGGTCCCCGCTGCCGGGGGTGGAGCTGCTCGGGCTCCGGCTGGACCTCACCGGCGACTGACGGCGCCCGTACCGGCCGGTGACCGGCGGGTCAGCCGGCCTCGCCGATCTTCGACAGCAGCTCGTCGGCGACCTCGAGAGCGATCTTCTTCCGCTCCTCGTCGGTGATGTGCGGGGCGCGTACCGCGAACCAGCTGCTGTGCACGGCGAACAGGGTGAGCGCGGCGCGGAGCTGCGCGGCGGGCGAATCGTCGCCCCGGCACAGCTGGTCGGCGAGGCCCAGCATCCGTTCCCGCATCTGCATCCCGGCGGCGAGGCTCTTCAACACGGTCTGGTTCTGCTCGAAGAAGCGCATCACCGACGGCTGCTCGCTGGCGAATATCGCGTCGGCGTACCGGGTGATCAGGGCCCGGCGGGTGGCCAGGGTGGCCGGTTGCGACCGGGCCCAGTCGATCAGCTCGTCCATCCGGTGCAGCCGGTCCTCGACGAAGCTGTTGACGATCTCGTCCTTGCTCTTGAAGTGGTAGTAGAGGGCGGCCTTGGTCACACCCAGCCGCTCGGCGATCTCCCGCAGCGAGGTCTTCTCGTACCCCTGCTCGGTGAAGAGCTCCAGCGCGACGGCCTGGATGCGTTCCCGCGTGCCGCCTGTGCTCTCCCTCACCTGAACCACCCAACTCACTTGACGGTTTTCTGCTGTCCAACTTACCGTGCGGCTAGTAAGGTGACTAGCCGGGCGGCAAGTAAGTGCGACACATCTCCGGGAGAGCTTACCCATGACTCAGGAAACCCAGGCGACGGCGAGACCCAACATCCGGGTCGTCCTGTTCGGTCTGATGATCGCGATGATGCTCGCGATGCTCGACAACATGATCGTCAGCACCGCGCTGCCGCGGATCGTCGGCGAATTCGGCGGCGTCGACCACTTCACCTGGGTGGTCACCGCGTACGTGCTGGGCACCACGGTCTCCACTCCGATCTGGGGCAAGCTCGGCGACCTGTACGGCCGCAAGGCCGTCTTCCTCACCTCCGTGGTGATCTTCCTGATCGGCTCCGCGCTCTGCGGCATGTCCGGCTCCGGCATGTTCGGCGGCGCCGACACCGGCATGATCGAGCTGATCGCGTTCCGGGCCGTCCAGGGCCTCGGCGCGGGCGGCCTGATGGTCGGCGTGATGGCGATCATCGGTGACCTGGTGCCGCCCCGCGAGCGGGGCCGCTACCAGGGCATGATCGCCGGGATCATGGCCATCGCCATGGTGGCCGGCCCGCTGGTCGGCGGTTTCATCACCGACAACCTCTCCTGGCGCTGGGCGTTCTACGTCAACCTGCCGCTGGGCGGCGTCGCGCTGCTGGTCCTGGCCACCACCATGCACCTGCCGAAGTACCGCACCGAGCACAAGATCGACTGGCTGGGCGCCGCGCTGCTCTCGGTCGGCATCACCGCGATCGTGCTGGTCACCACCTGGGGCGGCAACGAGTACGACTGGACCTCGCCGCAGATCCTCGGCCTCGCCGTCCTCGCCCTGGTCGCCCTGGTCGTGTTCGCCCTCGTCGAGCGCCGCGCCGTCGAGCCGATCCTGCCGCTCGGGCTCTTCGCCAACCGCAACTTCGCCCTCATCTCGGTGATCGGCTTCCTGCTCGGCTTCGCGATGTTCGGCGCGATGAACTTCCTGCCGCTCTACCAGCAGACCGTGCAGGGCGCCTCGGCCACCAACAGCGGCCTGCTGTTGCTCCCGCTGATGTTCGGCATGCTGGTGGTCTCGCTGGTCGTCGGCCGGACGATCACCAAGACCGGCCGGTACCGGATGTTCCCGATCGTCGGCGGCGTGGTGATGACCGCCGGCATGTTCCTGCTCAGCCGGCTCGACGTCGACACCAGCAAGGCCGAGTCCTCGGTCTACATGGTCGTGCTCGGTGCGGGCATGGGCTTCCTCATGCAGACCTCGATGCTGATCGCGCAGAACAGCGTCGAGCAGAAGGACCTCGGCGCGGCGAGCGGCGGAGCCACCTTCTTCCGCTCCATCGGCGGTTCGTTCGGCATCTCGCTCTTCGGCGCGATCTTCGCCAACCGGCTCGCCGACTCCGCGGCTGGCAGCGCGTTCAGCGGCGGTGGCGGTGAGGGCGGCCGGATGGACCTGGAGCAGCTCAAGGCGCTCCCGGCGCAGGTGCGCGAGCTGGTGCTCGGCGGCCTGTCCGACGCCATCTCGCACGTCTTCCTCTGGGCGGTCGTCTTCACCATCGCGGTGCCGGTGCTCGCCTGGTTCATCAAGGAGGTCCCGCTGCGCTCGGCCAACGACGCCCCGCCCGCGGACGCCACCCCCGAGGAGCAGGCCGAGACCGCCCTGGGCAAGGCCCCGGTCGCCTGACGCACGCTCCGCGGCCACGCCGACCCCACCCGGGTACGGCGTGGCCGCGGTCGTTTCCAGCGCGTTGGTCAGGGGCGCCAGAGGAGGGCGGCGAGGCGGCGCCAGAGGCGGCGCAGTGCCCCCGGTCGCTGGTGTGGGTCGGCGGCCGGGATGGCGGCCAGCTCGCGGGCCAGGGCCTTGGTCGTCTCGTCCAGCGCCGGGGTGGCCAGGGCCAGGTGGGCCACGGAGGTGGCGATCGGCACCCGGCGTTCGCGGGACACGGCCGCCACGTCGGCGAGGCGTTCGGCCACCGCCCGGGCCACGTCGGGGCGTACCGCGGGATCGACCCAGGCGGCGGTGACCAGGGCGAACAGCGCCGCCTCGGTGATCCAGTCCTCGACGCCCCAGACCAGTTCCAGCAGCACCCGCCGCCGGGTGGACTCCGCCCACGGTTCGTCGGTGCGGTGGTGCAGCAGGCCGAGGCAGGCCCAGACCTGCACGCAGCGCACCCAGAGCGAGGGGTCCTGGCCGGCGAGCACCCGGCCCAGCGCGGTCGGCGGCGCCTTGGGCGGGTGCACCAGCAGGGCGAGCAGGTCGGGCAGCTCCAGGGTGGCCAGCCCCACCGCGACGTCGTAGGCGGCCGGTGGGTGCGGCCACGCCGGGTGGGCGAGCTGCCGGATGCGTTCGGCCGCCTCGGCCGACGGGACCGGCAGGGTCGGCGCGGCGTGGGTGCCGTCGTACCGCCAGAGCTGGCAGGTGGTGGCGCGGCGGGGCCGGCGGGGGTCCGGGTCGGTCACCTCGGCCACCTCGACGTCGAGGCCGGGCACGGCCGCCGCGACGGTACGCATCGCGCTGGGCGGCTCCAGCGCGTCCAGCCGTACGGCGAGCCGGGCGGCGCCCTCGGCGGCGAGGGCCTGCCGCAGCGCGTCCAGCATCGGGCCGCCGGCCGGGGTGACCTGCCCCAGCCAGGGGCGGCTGCGGCAGCACTCGGCGAGGTCGCCGTGCTCGTGGCTGTCGTCGGGGTGGTCCCGGACGAAGTCGGCGAGGGCGACCAGGTGGGCCACGTCCCCGTCGCGCTGGAAGCGCAGCCGGTGCGCGGTGTGCGCGGCGCAGTCGAAGGTGGGGTCGCGGGCCAGGGCCCGGTCGATCCAGTCGAGCGCCTCGTCGAGCCGGCCGGCGTCGGCGAGCGTGCCGGCGATGTCGGCGTAGACCGCGAGGTCGTCGGGGTCGTGCTCGACGGCGCGGCCGAGGGCGGCCAGGGCGTCCCGGGTCCGGCCGGCGCTGCGGTACGCGTACCCGAGCCAGACCTCGCCGAGTTTGGTCGGCTCCGCGCGTACCCCCCGGGAGGCCCAGGTGACGGCGAGGGCGACCGCGCCGATCCGCCGGGCCAGCGCGGACGCCGCGCCCAGCAGCAGCGGGTGGCCGGGGTGCACGGTGACCGCGTTGCGGGCCAGGGTGAGGTACGGCCGCAGCGGGTCGCGGAGCCGCCGGGGCACCGGGTCGGGGGCCGCCGCGCAGATCTGCATGAGGATCCGGGCGGTCCGCTCGGGTTCGAGGCGTTCGGGCAGCTCGGGGGCGGTCACCCAGGGCACGCCCGCCCAGTCGGCGCCGGGCGCGTAGCCGGTGGCCGCGGCCAGCAGGTCGAGTCCTTCGGCCGGTCGCCCGGCGGCGGCGAGCAGGTGCGCGCGGGCCACCACCGCGCCGACGAATGCGTGGTGTCCCAGCGGGAAGAGATCCAGGTCTCCGCCGCTGGCCGCGGCGACCCGGGCCAGGGTCTCGTGCACCTCGGGCAGCGTGGGGGCCTGGACGAGCGCGGCGGCGACGTGGTCGGCGGCGTGCTGGAGATCCCCGTCGCCCAGCGCCAGGCGGGCGAGCGCGAGCTCCCCCTCCGCGGAGAGCGCGGAGTCGTCCGTTCCGTCGGGCACGTCGTCCTCTCGGTGAGTCGGTTCGCCAGCCGGGCAAGCCTAGGGGATGGTGCGTCGATTCGGTGATCCACTGCGCATTGCTGTTCGTTACATTGCTCGTGTGGGCGCAAAGGTGCAAGACTGAGCACCGATCGCGCGACGTTCGCGCAGGGGGGAGTTCTCCGTGACCCGTCCAGGGGCCGGCATGGCCGCCGACATCGACGAGCAGCCGGCCGGCTACGACCGCCTGCTCTCCGCCGAGCACGCCGGGGCGATCGCCCGGGTCGCGGCGGTGATCGCCGAGCGCCGGCCCCGGCACGTGGTCTTCACCGCCCGCGGCACCTCCGACCACGCCGCCCTCTACGCGGCGTACCTGACCGAGATCCGCCTCGGCCTCCCCGCCGGCCTCGCCTCGCCGAGCGCGATCACCGTCTACGGCGCCCGGCCCGACCTCTCCGACGCCCTCGTCGTCGGGGTCAGCCAGAGCGGCGGCTCGCCCGACCTGGCCGAGGTGCTCCGGGTCGCCCGGGCCTCCGGCGCGCTCACCCTCGCCGTCACGAACGCGCCCGACTCCCCGCTGGTGGAGACCGCCGAGCTCGCCGTCGACATCGCCGCCGGGCACGAGCGGGCCGTCGCCGCCACCAAGACGTACACCGCCGAGCTGCTCGCGCTGCTGATGCTCGTCGAGGGGGTACGTGCCGGCGACGGCGTGCTGCCGGCCGAGGAGCAGGCCGCCCTCGCCGCCCTGCCCGAACTGGCCGAGCGCACCCTCGCCGACGCCACCCCGGCCCAACTCGCCCCGCGCTACCGGTTCGCCGCCCAGCTCGTCACCACCGGCCGCGGGTACGCGTACCCGACCGCCCGGGAGGCCGCGCTGAAGCTGATGGAGACCTCGTACCTGCCGGCGCTCGCCTTCTCCGGCGCCGACCTGCTGCACGGCCCCCTGGCCATGACCGACCCCGACGTCCCGGTGCTCGCTGTCGTCGGCTCCGGCCCCGGCGGGCGGTCGATGGGCGAGGTGCTGCCCCGGCTCGGCGAGCGCCGCGCCGACGTGGTGGTGGTCGGCTCCGCCGACGTCGAGGGGGCCACCCGGATGGCCGTCCCCGAGGTCGACGAGCGGTACGCCCCGCTGCTGGACATCCTCCCGTTGCAGCGGCTGGCCCTGGCCCTGGCGCTGACCCGGGGCGAGGACCCGGACGCCCCGCGCGGGCTGAAGAAGGTCACCGCGACGATGTGACCGCCGGCGTGGCACGCTGTGTCTCGTGTCCACGCTGCGCGACCTCGCCGAGGAGCACACCCAGCTCCGCCCGGCCGACATCGACCACCTGCACCGGATCGCCGGGGACTGGCAGCTGCTGTCCGACCTCTCCTTCGCCGACCTGCTGCTGTGGGTGCCGGTGGACGGCGACGGGACGTTCCTCTGCGTGGCCCAGGTCCGCCCGACGACCGCCCCCACCGCGTACCTCGACGACCAGGTGGGGCGGATCGTCGGCGGGCCGGAGGTCGCGCACCTGGAGGTCGCCCACCGGCAGGGCCGGATCTGGCGGGAGGGCGACCCGGTCTGGTACGGCGACGTGCCCGCCCGGCACGAGGCGATCCCCGTCCGGCTGCGTACCGCCGACGGGGAGAACGGCGAGGTCGTCGCCGTGGTCGGGCGGGACACCAACCTCTCCACCGCCCGCACGCCCAGCCAGCTCGAACTGAACTACCTGACCACCGCCGACGACCTGGCCCAGATGATCGCCGACGGCACGTTCCCACCGCCCCGGCACCCCGGCGAGACCACCTCCGCGCCCCGGGTCGGCGACGGCCTGGTCCGCCTCGACGCCAACGGCAAGGTCACCTACGCCAGCCCGAACGCGCAGTCCGCGTACCGCCGGTTGGGCTACGCCTCCCACCTGGTGGGTGAGGACCTGGCCAAGCTGCACCGCCGGCTGGCCGGCGACCCGCTGGAGGGCACCGACGCGGCGAACGCCATCCTGGCCGCGCTGCGCGGGGACGCCCCGCCCCGGCGGGAGATCGACGCCCGGGGCGCCACCATGCTCACCCGAGCGTTGCCGCTGATGCCGGCCGGCGTGCCGATCGGCGCGCTGGTGCTGGTCCGCGACATCACCGAGGTACGCCGCCGGGACCGTGCCCTGATCACCAAGGACGCCACCATCCGGGAGATCCACCACCGGGTGAAGAACAACCTCCAGACCGTCGCCGCGCTGCTCCGCCTCCAGGCCCGCCGGGTGTCCATGCCCGAGGCCCGGGTCGCTCTGGAGGAGTCGGTCCGCCGGGTCGCCTCGATCGCCCTGGTGCACGAGACGCTCTCCATGTCCAGCGACGAGGCGGTCGAGTTCGACGGGATCGTCGACCGGGTGGCCAGCGCGGCCACCGAGGTCGCGGCGACCGAGGTGACGGTCGGCATGCGCCGCAAGGGCAGCTTCGGCGTGCTGCCCGCCGAGATCGCCACCTCGCTGGTGATGGTCCTCAACGAGCTGCTGCTCAACGCCGTCGAGCACGGCTTCCCGCCCGCCGGCGAGGAGGGCGCGGTCGTCGCCGACGGGGACGGCAAGCCCGAGGTGGTGGTGTCCGCGCACCGGTTCCGCAAGCAGCTGCACGTCTCGGTCGCCGACAACGGTCGCGGCCTGCCCGAGCAGTTCGACGCCGAACGCGGCGGCCGGCTCGGCCTGCAGATCGTCCGGGCGTTGGTGACCGGCGAGCTCCGCGGCACCATCGAGCTGCGCAACGGCGCCACCGGCGGCACCGAGGCCGTCCTGGTGGTCCCCCTCGCCCGCGGCTCCGCCGACCGCCTCACCCCCTGACCCGCCGCGTCGCGCCGGGTCGGGGCGTCCGCGCAACTTCCGGGAAGTCGCGGTATCGGGGCCCGTTTTCACCCCCACCTCCCGTATGTTGCGAGGCTGCCGGCGGGCCCGGGGGCTCGCGGCGGCCGACGGGCTCCCCGCGAGCGGCGGCCTGCCGGCGGGCCGTGCGGTGGAACGGCGGGGATCGAGCGGGTGAGCAGGGCGGACGGTGAGGCCGGGGCGCGGCCAG
>NZ_JAEVHJ010000236.1:0-10397 GCF_016802855.1 Micromonospora sp. ATA51
CCAGACCGCCGCCTAACCCGACGACCGAGATCTATCCCGGCTCCGCTGCGCTCCGCTGGGGGCTGCCGCCCGCCCAGTCACCGTTCATTTTCGAGCTAGAGCACAGGGGTAGGACAAGCTCGCTCCAGCCAAAGGGGACGCCCAGACGTCCGGATCTGCCGCGAGCCGCGCGTTACGCAGCGTGACTCGACGCCGGTGGGCCGCCGCTCGACAATGCCGATGTGCACGGGTGAGCCACAGGCTTCAGGAGGTTGCGGTGGACGCCGGCTTCAGACGCTTTCGCTCGACAACGCTTGTTGCCGTCACCACGCTGAGCGGCGGCACGTCCTTCACAACAACGGCGCCCGCGCCGACGACCGAGCCCCGACCGATTGTCACTCCAGGGGTGACCGTGGCTGCGGCGCCGATCCACGCATCATCCTCGATGACGATCGGCGCGTGCGTGATGAAGTCGTACCGTTCGTCGAGCTCGACGGGGTGCCCGGCCGTGCTCAGAGTCACTCGGGGACCGATCAGGACGCGGTCACCGATGTTGACGCCCCCGTAGTCGAGGAAGAAGCATCCCTGATTGATGAACACGCGCTCTCCGAACGACGCTCCAAGCCCGTAGTCGCAATAGAACGGGGGCAGGATGGACAGAGAGTCAGGGATCGGTTCACCGAAGGTCTCGGTGAGCACCGTCCTACGCGCGTCGAGGTCGTCAAACGGCAGCACGTTGAGGCGCGAGGTCAGGTTCATGACGAACTGCACGCGCTCCGCGAAGGCTCGTGACTCGGGCGTCCGTGTTCGTAGGCGTTGCTGGTTGCGCACGAGGCCATGCTGGCACGGCGAGTCAGAGACCCGGTGACGACCCACCGGCAGGGAACGCGTCAGTCCGTGATCGTGGGGTCCTCATCGAACGTCCGGATCTGCCGCAGACCGAGTGGTTGAGGTGCGGGGCTGGATCGCCGGGCGTCGCCGGCTCGTACGGCGTCTTGCCGCCACCGTGGATGGCGCTGGCGATTGTCAGAGGCCTGGTCGTGGACGACGCTCGCCGCACGCGGCACGTGCACGAGGAGTCCGACATGCCGGCCCGACGTCGAGATCGTCCTGAGCATCGAGGTCCTGCCCCCGACGGTGCGCCGAGCGTCCGGCGCGCTGGCAGCCCGGCGAGTCGGGCTGGCCGACAGGCAGAGGCTGCGGCCACGGCGCAGCGGTTAGCCTCACCGTCATGGCGAGCGCCGAATTGGATGAGTTGATCGTCGCGGACGACGACGCGTTGCGCGCGTGGTTGTCGGCCAACCACGCCACGTCGCCCGGTGTCTGGCTCGCCCTGACCAAAAAGGGCGGCACAGTCACGACGCTGACCTGGCAGCAGGCGGTCGACGAGGCCCTGTGTTTCGGCTGGATCGACGGGCAGGCCCGTAAACGGGATCAGGAGACCTCCTGGATCCGGTTCACTCCGCGCAGGCCCCGTAGTTCCTGGTCACAACGCAACGTCGCCCACGTGGCCCGGCTGGAGGCGCAGGGGCGAATGCTGCCCCCAGGCCGCGCCGCGGTAGAAGCCGCAAAGGCAGACGGGCGGTGGGCGGCCGCCTACGCCCCGCCGTCGGAAGCCGAGGTGCCGGCCGACCTCCTCGCCGCCATCGCCGCCGACGCCACCGCCCAGGCCATGTTCGACGTACTCACCAGAACCAACCGGTTCGCTCTCATCCACCGCGTCAATGCCGTTAAACGGGCGCAGACCCGCGAGCGGAAGATCGGCGAGTTCGTTGCCATGCTGGCCCGTCACGAGACGATCTACCCGCAGAAGGCCAAGCCTCCGAACTCACCGTAATCGGCATCTTCATCATCAGGTGCATTGATCTGCCGCCGATCGTGCGCGCCGACAACCTGCGAGGCGTCTGGGCCTGGTGCGGGGCAAGTGCGGACGCGGTGGCGAGACGTCGGCCGAGCCGGCGGGCTGCCGGCCGCCGAAACTGCAGGTTCGGCGACCGGGGTCTAGCTCCAACGCCGTTCAGTTTGGCGGGTTGGTCGGCTGTCAAGGTCCGGTGTCGAGGATGTTGATGTCGATGGTGGCTTTGTAGGTGGTGCGGTCGATGTCCGGGCCGCGGGCGTTGTACTTGGAGATGGCGCGTTTGACGATGCGGGGTTTGGTCCGGACGCGTCGGTCGGGCATGAGCGTGGCCAGGACCCGCCGGCCGATCGCGCGACGAGGTCGATGACCGTGTCGGCGATGACGCTGGCGGCTTGGATGACCTGATCACGGGCGGTGTGCAGGGCAATGGTGAAGCTGGCCCGATCGGGGTCCAGGCCGGGGATGGTGTCGGTGGCGTCGGTCATCGCGGTGCGGAGCACCTGGTAGGTGACCAGTAGGGCGTAGATCTCCTGGTCGATTCCGGCCGGGGTGCGGGCGCGTAGCACCCGCCCGCCCAGGATGGTGGACTTCAGTTCCAGGTAGACGGTCTCGATCTCCCACCGCTGGTGGTAGAGGGTGATCAGCTCGCCGGCCGGGTAGCGGTGCGGGTCGAGCAGGGTGGTGACCAGACGGTAGGTGCCGGTGCGCCGGCCAGCGCTGGTGACGATGCCGATCTCGGCCTCGATGACGCGGACGGCGAGACTACCGAGTTGGGAGAGGTAGGAGCCGTCCCGGTGGCGGGATCTGACCGGTAGCCGTCGGCCGCTCTTGCATCGCACCAGCAGGTCCGCGCCGGTGGCGGCGAGGTGGGTCAGCAGGTCCGCGGCGGCGAAGTTACGGTCGGCCAGCAGCAGCATCCCCGGCCGGAGACTGCCGGCCAACCGTGCCGCGTACCCGGGTTCGCCGATACTGGCCGGGCCGAAGACCGCGTCGATGACGCTGCGGGTCCCGCAGGCCACCAGGGCCAGGACCCGGACCGTGGGGTAACCGCCCGCGCCGTGGTTGCAGCGCTGTTTAACCACAGCGGTCAGGTTCGCGGCGCTGTCGGCCACGCTCATCAACGTGCCGTCCACAGCGCAGACCAACAGCCCACGCCAGGACACCGCCCCTGCCGCCGTCGTCGCGGCCGGGCCACGCAGCAGGTCGAACAACGCCCGCAGGGGTGCCACCCCGAGCCGTTGCCGGGCCTGACGCAGCGCGCTGGCCGTCGGCGCGGCCACGGCCAGGCCATGCAGACCGGCGGTCAGCCGATGCCAGACCTGCCCGTAGCCCAACTCAGCGAACAGGCAGCCGGCCAGCAACAGGTAGACCACCACCCGTGAGGGCAGCAACCGAACCCGCGACTGCACCGCACCGGTGCGCTCCAGGGCATCATCGACCATCTCGAACGGCACCAGCTGGGTCAACTCGCCCAGATGGCCCGGCGCGAACCGGCCCGCCGCCACCATCGTCGTACGCGTTATGGCAATCTGTCCGGACAGCGGAGCTCCTGGTTTCGGGGTGTCTTGGAGTGACAACCCTCTCTACCGGAGCTCCGCTGCTTCACATCCCCCGACACGCCTTGACACGCCACCAACCCGCCTAAGGGCTTGCAGATCATTAACGCGCCATTTTGGTCCCTTGCGGAGTGGTGATGCCTTGTGCGGTCGCGAGGGCGTAGAGGTCGTTGAGTGTGGCCAGCTGGTGCGGGCTGGGCTGGATGGTGTGTCCTGCCTGCTGCAGGAGTTGGCGGATCTCGCGCAGATGCCGGTTGATGGTCTCGGGTCGGACTCGGAACAGGGCGGCGATGGTGACCTGGGGCAGCGCGAGTCGGTGGTGGAGGCTCGCGGCCAGGAGCCGGTCGGCGAGGGTGAGGACGGGGCGCCGGCCTGTGCCGGGGGCGGTCAGGCGTGGGCGGTGGCCGCGTCGTTTGTCCAGGCTGGCTTCTCGCTGCTGGTCATGCAGCGTCATCAGCGTGGTGATCAGGGCGCTCCATTCAGGCGCCGGCAGTCCGGTAAGGGTCGGGTGGCGTAGCCAGGCCAGGTCGGGACTGGGCTGGTCAAACGGATCGGCAGCGGTGTTGACCTGCTCGTATGTTTCGGGGCGCAGGGTGTAGTTCCAGTCTGGGTGCCAGTCGTGGCGGGTCACGGGCAGCGCCTCGTGCTGCCGGTCGCTGATGCGGATGCCGGTGTCGTAGGTGCTGGTGTCGAGTTCGGCGTGCACGCGCAGCCCGGTGCGGGTCGTGGTGGCGGCGATGGATTGCACGATGACCTCGTGGCTGGTCAGCGGCCGGCCTCGCCAGTTCATGGTGATGTGGGAGAACAACCGGTGCTCGACTTTGTTCCACTTCGAGGTGCCGGGCGGAAAGTGACACACGGTGATTTCCAACCCGGTCTGGACGGCGAGGGCTGCCAGTTCGGCTTTCCAAGCGCGGGTGCGGTAGCCGTTGGAGCCACCCGCATCCGCGGTGATCAGCAGCCGTCGGGCCTGCGGGTAGTCGATGTGGCCGACCGCGTTCCACCAGCGGCGGATCGACTCGACGGCGAACGCGGCGGTGTCGTGGTCGGTGCCGACGTTGACCCAGCCGGTGTTGGCGGCCAGGTCGTAGATGCCGTACGGCACCGCCTTGCCCCGGCTGTCACCGGGAAAGTCGTGCGTGAGGGTGGCCACAGGCTCGCCTTGGGGTCGCCACTGCCGGCCGGCGTTGCTGAACTGGCCGACCAGTTCCTTCTTCTTGGTATCCACGCTGATCACCGGCTCCATGGCGGCCTGGTGGTCTTTGACCTGCTCGTTGATATAGCGGAACTGCGCGTCGCGGTCTGGGTGCTGCTTGCCCTCGACAGTCTTGGCGTTGGCCTGCAGGCTGAACCCCTCCTCGCGCAGCAGGTCAGCGACGGTGTCGGCGCTCACCCGGTGACCTTGGCCGGTCAACTCCGCTGCGAGCTTGCGGGTCGACTTCGTCGTCCACCGCAGCGGCGACATCGGATCCCCCCGCTCGTCCGGCTCGACAAGGGCCAACAGCGCCGGGCGCAGCACGGGATCCACCTCAACAGCCCGTTTACGCCCCCCACCGGGCCTGCGGACCCGACCCAGCGGCTGCGCACCTGTGTCCAACTCATCGACGCCCAGCGACACCGTCGCCTCACGAACGCCAGCGGCCCGCGCCACCGCACGGATCCCACCGTGTCCCAGCACCCGCGCCTCGGCACCCATCAACAGCCGACGCTGCCGCTCGTCCAGATGCGGGAAGATCGCCTCGAACTTCGCCGCGAGCATCTGCCCAGTTTCCACCATGACGGCCATACCACAGCAACGAGCGAGACTCCGCGAAGCTACGGGTTATTTTTCTGCAAGCCCTAACCGAACGGCGTTGGGTCTAGCTCGGGCCGCGGCAACGAACGGTCAACCCAAGGGGTGAGAGCAGATCAAGGTCGCTCCCCGTGGCCGTTCGCGTTACGGCGCAGTTGTCGTGGCGCGAACGAGCGCAGTCCGGGATAGCCTTGGCGTATATGGCTACCTATCGCAGCGCCTCAGTGCTTCTCTCCTCCGACGGCACCAGGACCCCCGGCACCGCCGCGCTCTTCGCCGAGCCCGCCCGCAAGGGTGGGACTCCGCCGTGGGCAGGCGACTTCCGACCGGCCAACAGCGCCGGCAATGGCCCCAAGAACGCGGTCGGGAAGACCTTTACGTTGGAGCTGCCCGACGGCAGCACCGGCAAGGTCGTGGTCCAGAGCCTCAAGAGCGGGAAGGGAGGCGTCGTGCTGGCGTTGATGGGCGAGGACGCACCCCCCTTCTGATCAGGAAACTGATCGCCGCCGACGCCACCGGCTGGAGACGGCCGGTATGCGACCCTGTCGATGTCAATGCGTTCGGATAGCTCCGGGCGCATTGCCTCACCCGTGGCTGGGCGTCGACGAAGGTCAGGTGTACTGATCTGCCGCCGACCGCGCTCGGCGACGGCAGTACACATCTCCCTGATTCGTATTGGCCAGTCTGGTCAGCCAAAGTCGGCCGCTGTCATGCCAGCCGGGTGGTTGGGCGGCCACTGCACGAGCTCGATCCGATAGCCGTCGGGATCGGTGAGCCACGACGTCCGCATTCCCGGTCCCAACTCCGTCGGTGGCTCCGCCGTGACACCCTTCATGGCAAGATCGGCGACCGTGGCGTTGAGGTCGTCAACCTGTATGACGAGGTGGTTGACTGCGCCGATGTCCCGGACCGGGCGCGCGGGGTCGTGCACGAGTTCGAGGCTGACGAACGGGTCGTCGGGAAGCTGCAGCATGGTCAGGCTGCCGAATCCTGTCTCTTGGACACTGCCGATCCTGGCGAACCCAACCGCGGTGTAGAAGACGAGCGAGCGGTTCAGGTCGGTCACCCGCAGCCCGAGGTGCAACATGCGCATGCCCGGCAGATTAGCGCCATCCGGAGGGGGTCTTTGCCTCCGCCGGGCGGCTGGGCAGGCAGATGCAAAGCAAACTCACCCAGCGATGATCAGGTGCACGCTCATGCCGCGATCCGCGCGGCTGCGCCGCTTGGCCGAGGTTGCAGAGGAATGTGGTTAGGTGCGGCCGGTGAGATTCGACTTCGAAGACTGGATGCGCCGGACGTTTTCACGGTGGAACGCCGTCACGATTGCTGCCACCATCCTCGGCTTGCTCCTCCAGCAGCTTGTCGAGCCGGACCGGCAGGTCGCGGACACGTACCCCGGTCGCGTGGTGCACGGCGCTCGTGATCGCGGCGGCCGCGCCCACGATGCCGATCTCGCCCAGCCCCTTCACCCCGGCCGGGTTGAGGTCGGGGTCCTCCTCCGGCAGCCAGTACGCCTCGATCCGCTCCACGTCCGCGCAGCCGCTGATGTGGTACATGGCGAAGTCGTGGTTGACCCAGTCGCCGTACCGCTCGTCAAGCACGCCCTCCTCGTGCAGCGCCATCGACATCCCCATCGTCATGCCGCCGATCAGCTGGCTGCGGGCGGTGGTCGGGTTCACCACCCGACCGGCGGCGAAGACGCCGAGCAGGCGGGGCACCCGGACCTCGCCGGTGTCCGCGTCCACCCGCACCTCGCAAAAGTGGGCGCCGTAGGCGTACCGGGGCAGGGGGCGTTGAGCGCGGACCTCGTCGGCCGTGCTCACCTCGACCGTCACCCCGTCGGCCGGCACCGCCCCGCCCGGGGCCTGCCGGAGCCGGTCGCGCAGCCCCTCGCAGGCGCGGATCACCGCCCAGCTCCACGAGGCGGTGCCCATCGAGCCGCCGGCCACGCCCGCGGCCGGCAGGTCGCTGTCGCCCACCCGGATCGCCACCCGGTCCACGGGTACGCCCAGCGCGTCGGCGGCCACCTGCCACAGCGCGGTCCGCGCGCCGGTGCCGATGTCGGTCGCGTTGATCCGTACCTCGAAGGTGCCGTCCGGTGCGGCGGTGGCCGCCGCCGCGGCGGCCCGGGCGCGGGCCGGGTAGCTGGCGCCCGCGACGCCGGTGCCGACCAGCCAGCGCCCGTCGCGCCGGACCCCCGGCGTCGGGTCGCGGTCGGCCCAGCCAAACCGGCGTGCCCCGTCACGCAGGCAGGCCACCAGGTTCCGGCTGGTGAACGGCTGCTTTTGCTCGGGATCGACGGTCGGGTCGTTGCGGATCCGCAGCTCGACCGGGTCGACGCCGCACGCCGTCGCTAGCTCGTCCATTGCGGACTCCAGGGCGTACGCGCCCGGGCACTCGCCCGGCGCTCGCATCCAGAACGGGGTCGGCACGTCCAGCCGGACCACCCGGTGGGTGGTGCGTCGGTGGCGGCCGGCGTACATGCTGCGGGTGTAGACGGCGGCCTGCTCGGTGAACTCGGTCAGCGTCGAGGTCTGGCTGATGGCGTCGTGGCAGACCGCGGCGATCCGGCCGTCGGCGTCGGCGCCGAGCCGGACCCGCTGGATGGTGGGGGTGCGGTACCCGATCGGGCCGAAGAGCTGTTGCCGGGTCAGGGCCAGCCGGACGGGCCGGTCCACCTGCCGGGCGGCCAGCGCGGCGAGCACCACGGCCGCCTTGGCGTACCCCTTGCTGCCGAATCCGCCGCCGACGTGCTCGGCGACCACCCGGACCGCCTCCCGGGGCAGCGCGAACAGCTCGGCGAGGGTGGCCTGCACCGGCGAGGAACCCTGGTTGGAGTCGTGCACCAGCAGCCGCCCGTCCTGCCACCGTGCGGTGGTGGCGTGCGGCTCCATTGGGTTGTTGTGGTAGGCCGGGGTCCGGTAGGTGGCGTCGATCCGGACCTCGGCGGCGGCGAAGCCGGCGTCGAAGTCGCCGTCCTCCGTGTCGGCCGGATAGCTCGGGTTGACCTTGTCCGGCCGGTACAGTCCGGGGTGGTGTTCGGAGAGCACGGTGCTGTGCGGCTCGGTGTCGTAGTCGATCCGGACCAGCCGGGCCGCCTCCCGGGCCGTCTCGATGCTCTCGCCACCACGACGGCGACGAACTGTCCCCGGTAGTGCACGGTCGGCTCCTGGAGCAGGAACAGGTCCGCGTCCACCCCGGGCGTCAGGCGGGGCGCGTTGCCCTGGTGCAGCACGTCGAGCACCCCGGGCAGGGCCAGCGCCGGGGCCGCGTCGACCCGGACGATCCGGCCGCGGGTCGCGGCCGCCGGCACCGCCCAGCCGTACGTGACGTCCTCGACCGGGTACTCGACCGCGTACCGGGCCGCCCCGGTGACCTTGTCCTGGCCCTCCAGCCGCGGATGTTCCCGGCCCACCGCGCCGACCGGCGCGCTCACGGCCGCACCGATCCGGCCAGTCCGGTCAGCGCGCGGACGGTGAGGTTGCGGATCAGTGGCACCTTGAACCCGTTGTGCCGCAACGGCCGGGCCGCGGCGAGCTCGGCGTCCGCCGCCTGGGCGGCGAGCTCGGCGGTGAACGGCCGGCCGCGCAGCAGCTCCTCCGCCCGGTACGCCCGCCACGGCCGTGCGCGACCGCGCCGTAGGCCAGCCGGACGTCGCGGACCACGTCCCCGTCCAGGTCCAGCGCCGCCGCGACCGAGCCGACGGCGAACGCGAACGCGGCCCGGTCGCGCACCTTGAGGTAGGTGGACCGCCGGGCGAACGGCAGCGGCGGGACCCGTACCGCGGTGATCAGCGCGCCGCGGGGGAGTGTGGTCTCCCGTTCGGGGTGGTGGCCGGGTGTCCGGTGCAGCTCGGTGAGCGGCACGTCGCGGGGGCCGTCCGGCTCGCGTACCTCCGCCACGGCGTCCAGCGCGACCAGGGCGACCGCCAGGTCCGACGGGTGGGTCGCCACGCAGCGCTCGGACCAGCCGAGGATGGCCAGCTCGCGGTTCTGCCCGTGCAGCGCCGCGCAGCCGGTGCCGGGCTCCCGCTTGTTGCACGCCTTCGCGGTGTCCTGGAAGTAGGCGCAGCGGGTGCGTTGCAGCAGGTTGCCGCCGGTGGTCGCCATGTTGCGCACCTGCCCGGAGGCGGCGTCGAGCAGGGCCCGGGCGAGCAGCGGGTAGTCCCGCCGGACCAGCGGGTGCGCCGCGAGGTCGCTGTTGCGCACGGTGGCCCCGATCCGCAACCCGCCGTCGGGCCCGGGCTCCACCGTGTCCAGCGGCAGCCCGGTGACGTCCACCAGCAGGCCCGGCCGTTGCACGCCGAGCTTCATCAGGTCCACCAGGTTGGTCCCGCCGCCCAGGTACGCCGCCTCCGGGTCCGCGTCCAGCAGTGCGACCGCCTCCGTGACGTCCGCCGGCCGGTGGTAGCGGAACGCTCTCACCGGGCCGCCGCCGCCGCGCGGATCGCGGTCACGATGTTCGGGTACGCGGCGCAGCGGCACAGGTTGCCGCTCATCCGTTCCCGCACCTCCGCGTCGGTCAGCTCCACCGGCCCGTCGAGGTCCCCGGTCACCGCGCTGGGCCAGTCCCGGGTCACCTCGTCGAGCATGCCCCGGGCGGAGCAGAGCTGGCCGGGGGTGCAGTAGCCGCACTGGAAGGCGTCGTGCGCGACGAAGGCGGCCTGGAGCGGGGAGAGCCCGTCCGGTCCGGCGAGTCCCTCCACGGTGGTCACCTCCCGGCCGTCCAGGGTGACGGCCAGGATCAGGCAGCTCTTCACCCGCCGGCCGTCGAGCAGCACCGTGCACGAGCCGCACTGGCCGTGGTCGCAGCCCTTCTTGCTGCCGGTCAGGCCGAGCCGTTCCCGCAACGCGTCCAGCAGGGTGGTCCGGTTGTCCAGGGTCAGGTCGTGGCCGCCGCCGTTGACGGTGAGGCCGATCCGGCTCGACCACTGGTCGTCCGCCGGATTCCCGCTCTCCCGCCCGCCCCGCACCGGGCCAGACTACCGTCGTTCCTACCGTTAACGGACAAAACCGGGCGAACGCCCGACGGGTGGGGATCGGCGCATGGACGACGTACTGGCCGCGGCGCGGGACTGGCGCCGGCGGGGCGTCCCGTTCGGCCTGGCCCCCGTGGCGTCCAGCACCGCGGGCGGTCTGACCGCACCGGGTGACCTGCTGGCCGTGGACCCGTCCGGCGACGTGCGCGGTGGCATCCCCGCCGGCTGCGTCGA
>NZ_JAEVHJ010000237.1:0-10392 GCF_016802855.1 Micromonospora sp. ATA51
GGGTCAGGGGTGGGGGCGGGGAGGGTGGTGGTCCAGAGAGAGACGCCGTCGCGGTCGCGGAGGTGGACGGTGAGGTCGCCCGACGCGCCGTCGATCGCGACCTCGCCGAAATGCTGGAAGCCCTCCGCCGGCGAGGTGTTGGCCCGGGGCGGGGCGTGGGTGAACACGGCCTGCGGACCGAACGTGCCGTCCAGGGCGTTCGGGCCGAACGCGCCGGCGTGGGCCGGGCCGGAGACGAACTCCCAGAACGGGGTGAAGTCGCGCACCGCCGCCCGCGCCGGGTCGTAGTGGTGCGCCGCGGCGTAGTGCACGTCCGCGGTGAGGAAGACGATGCCGGTCACCCCGGCCCGGTGGGCTGCGCCCAGCACCTCGGCGAATTCCAGCTCACGCCCGGCCGGCGCCCCCGGATCGCCCTGCGCCACCCCCTCCTGGGCGCCCGGACCGTCCGGCACCACGAGCCCGAGCGGCAGGTCGTTCGCGATCACCTTCCAGGTCGCCCGGGACCGGCTCAGCTCCCGGATCAGCCACTGCCGCTGCTCCCGCCCGAGCAGGCCGCGGTTCCGGTCGGCGTAGGTGTTGCCGTCGTTCGGGTCCTTGTAGGTCCGCATGTCGAGCACGAAGACGTCCAGCAGCGGGCCGTACGACAGCCGCCGGTACATCGGCCCGCCGTCCGGGACGGGCAGCCACTCGTGGAACGCCTGCCGGGCCCGGGCGGCCAGCACGTCCACCCGCCGCTCGGTGTACCGGGCATCGTCCAGGATCTCCCCCGGGTACCAGTTGTTGAGCACCTCGTGGTCGTCCCACTGGTTGACCTGCGGCACCTCGGCGGCGAACGCCCGCAGGTGCTCGTCGAGCAGGTTGTAGGCGAACTGCCCCCGGTACTCGGTCAGGGTCTCGGCGACCTTGGTCTTCTCCGGCGTCACCAGGTTGCGCCAGATCCGGCCGTCGGGCAGCGACACGCTCTCGGCGAGCGGGCCGTCGGCGTACACGGTGTCGCCGCTGCACAGGAAGAAGTCCGGCCGGACGGCGCTCATCGACCGGAAGATGCTCATCCCGCCGAAGTCCGGGCTGATCCCCCAGCCCTGCCCGACGATGTCACCGGTCCAGACGAACCGCACGTCGCGGCGGTCATGATGCCCCGGGGCGGTGGTGAACGCCCCGACCAGCGGCTCGCTGGCCACGCCGTGCCGGTCCAGGTCCGTCACCCGCACCCGGTAGTGCAGCCGCTCGCCCGCCGGCAGCCCGCGCAGCCGCACCCGGCCGGTGAAGTCCGTCGACGGGTCCAGCACCGGGCCGCGCAGCAGCCGGGCGCCGCGCAGGTCGGGGCGGCGGCTCACCTCGACGACCATCCGGCCCGGCCGGTCGGCACGGGTCCAGACCAGCGCCGATTCGGCGGTCACGTCGCCGCTCTGCACGCCGTGGGTGAGCACGGACGGCCGGACGCGCCAGGCCGGCGCGCGCCGGCCGGGCCACCGCCGAGGAGGCCAGCGCCGGCCAGTCCGGCGCCCGTCGCCAGTCCGGCCCGCAGCAGGGTACGTCGATCGAGAGCAGTCATCTGTCCCCTCCGATGGAAGTCGGTCACCAGTGGTCTACCGGGCGCAGATGAGGTGTTCCGGCGGTGCGGGTGGCCGGCGGGGGAACCGCGGCTGACCACTGGTGGACCGCCGGGGCATGACCACCGTCACAGCCGTCCGCTGTCACGTCGGCGGCGCGGTCTCCCGTCGTACGCGTGTAGCCGTTATCGAGGGAGGCCGGAAATGAGTCGGATCGACATGGCGGCCGTCGTGCCGCAGGCGTACCAGGCGGTGTTCGGGCTGGAGAAGTACGTCCAGGCCAACGTCGACCACACGGTGCTGGAGCTGGTGAAGCTGCGGGCGTCGATGCTCAACGGCTGTGCGTTCTGCGTGGACATGCACAGCCGGGACGCGCTGGCCGCGGGCGAGTCCAGCCGGCGGCTCTTCGCGGTCGCCGCCTGGCGGGAGGCGCCGTTCTTCGACGAGCGGGAGCGGACCGCGCTGGCGCTGACCGACGCGGTCACCCGGCTCGGCGAGCACGGCGTGCCGGACGAGGTCTGGGACGCCGCCGCCAAGGTGTGGTCGGAGAAGGAGCTGGCGGATCTGGTCGTCGCGATCGCCACAATCAACGTGTGGAACCGGATCGCGGTGACCAGCCAGGCGCAGCCGCCGACCGAGGTGTGACCGGCACCTCGGCAGCGCAGGCGCCGTGCGCTTCAGGCGCACCGGCCGATGCTGCTCGGGTTGGCGTACCGGCTGCTGGGCAGCCTGCACGACGCGGAGGACGTGCTCCAGGAGGCGTACCTGCGCTGGCTCGACGTCGACCGGGAGTCGGTCGCCGAGCCGCGCCGGTACCTGTCCCGGGTGGTGACCCGGCTGGCGCTGGACCGGCTGCGCACCCGGCAGGCCGCCCGGGAGACGTACGTCGGGCCGTGGCTGCCCGAACCGGTGCCGACCGGCGCGGCGGAGCCGTTCGGGCCGCTGGACAGTGCCGAGCTGCGGGACTCGGTGTCGGTCGCGCTGCTGCACCTGCTGGAACGGCTCACCCCGCCGGAGCGCGCGGTCTACGTGCTGCACACCGCGTTCGCCCTGCCGTACGCGGAGATCGGCGACATCCTGGACCGGTCGGCGGCCGACTGCCGGCAGCTGCACCACCGGGCGGTCGCCCGGATCGCCGACGGCCGGCGGCGCTTCACCGCCGGCCCGGCCGAGCAGCAGCGGCTGCTGGACGCCTTCCTGGCCGCCGCCCGCGACGGCGACCTGGCCCGGCTGACCGAGCTGGTGGCGTCCGACGCGGTCTCCTGGAACGACGGGGGCGGCGCCGTCCGTGCGGCGCGCAACCCGGTGCGCGGCGCGGACCGGATCGCCCGCTTCTTCGCTGGCGTCTACGGCCGGCCCCGCAGTATCGAGGCGGCCCTCACCGAGCTGAACGGCGGGCCGGCGCTGGTGCTCCGCTGGCCCGACGGGACTCGCTACACGCTGGCGATCGCGGCCGCGGACGGCCGAATCACGGACCTCTACCTGATCGGCAACCCGGCTAAGTTGTCCCGGCTGTCCGGCTGAGCACACGGGACGGCCCCGACCCCCGGGACCGGGGGGGGGGCGACGCGCTCAGACCAGCTCGGGGAACCAGAGGGCGAGCTCGCGCTTGGCGCTGTCCGTCGAGTCGGACGCGTGCACCAGGTTCTCCCGGTTGGACAGGGAGAGGTCGCCCCGGATGGTGCCAGCGGCGGCCCTGCGGCCGTCGGTGCTGCCGAGCATGCCGCGCACCACCTCGATCACCTGGTCGCCGGAGAGCACCAGGGCGACCAGCGGGCCGCCGGTCATGAAGGCCTTCAGCGGCGGGTAGAACGGCTTGTCGACGTGCTCGGCGTAGTGCTGGTCGGCGAAGTCGCCGTCCATCGTCCGCGTCACCATCGCGTCGATCCGCAGGCCCTTGCGCTCGAAGCGGGACACGATCTCGCCGACCAGACCGCGGCGGACCGCGTCGGGCTTGATCAGTACGAGCGTGCGCTCATCCGGGCTGCTGCTGGACACGCTGGGTTCCTCCTGTGCGCGGAAGCCGGTCTGGCTGGGTAGGTTCAGCCTAGCGACCTGGTCCCGGCGGCGGCGCGGCGGCTGCTCTTCCCCTCGGTCGCCGCTGCGGCCTAGCCTGGCCTAGACCCCTGGGAGGTCCACTGTGGCGAACGGCGGGAACCGACCCATCGCGCCGGTGCGCAAGCTGATCGGCGCGGTGCTCGGCACCGTGGCGACCTTCGTCGTGCTGTTCGGACTGGGGATGACCAGCTGGGCCATCGTGGCCCTCGGCGTCGCGCTGCTGGTGCTGGCGATCGCCCTGGCCACGGTACGCGGGGGCGGGCGCACCTGGGTGGTCGGCGTCGGGCACGTGCACAGCGCCTCCGAGCCCCCCACCCAGTACGCCTTCGGCCGCTGCGAGCTCCAGCTGGTGATCGACGCCCCCGGGCTGCCGCCCCGGTCCAAGAAGATCATCGAACCCCGGGTGCCGGTCGCCAAGTGGCCGTCGCTGGGCCAGCCGCTGCCCATCCGGGTCGCCCTGGACGACCAGCGGCACGTCCGCGTCCTCTGGGACGAGGTGCCCACCCACGCCGAGACGACCGCCGCGACGGCGGACCTCCCGCCGGAGTACGCGGGCCCCGACCCGGTCGACGAGGTGCTGATCGCGCAGGAGGCGCCGCCGTGGGCCGACCGCGCCCCGGAGGACGACTTCCGCGACGACTTCCCACCCGCGCCGGATCCGCTCCTCGACGACGGCACCGTGCTGCCCGAGGAACGCGAACCGGTGGTGGTGCACCAGCGCCCGGGCGGCCAGGTGGTGCTGGAGGGCACGGTGGTCGAGCAGCCGGCGGCCGGGCCGCTGCCCCGCCGGGCGACCCCCGCGCCGCGCCCGCCCGCCGAGGAGCGGTTCGACGCGACGGTGCCGGTGGACCCGATCGACGTGCCGCTGGACCCGATCGACCTGCCGCTGGACGATCCGGCGCCGGGGGCGCCCCGACCGCGGAGGAGCTGGACGAGGCCATCTTCGGGTACGCGGGCGACGACGACGCCGAGGTGGCCACCCCGATCAGCGGCATCGGCATCACCCTGCTGGTGACCGACCTGGCCCGGTCGCTGGGGTTCTACCGGGACCTCGGCTTCGACGAGGTGGACCGGGGCTCCGGCAACGCCGTCCTCTCCTCCGGTGCCACCCGCCTCGTGCTGCGTGAGATCACCGAAGCGGCCCCGATCAGCCGGCGGCTGGTCCACGTCAACCTCGAGGTCGCCGACATCCAGGCCGCGTACGAGCGGCTGCGCGGCTCCGGCGTCCGCTTCACGTACGCCCCGCGGGTGGTCAACCGGGGCGCGAAGCTGGAGGTGTGGGCGGCGGCGTTCCGCGACCCGGACGGGCACGGCATCGCCCTCACCCAGTGGCGGACCCTCGCCGACGCGTGACGGCGGGGCCGGGCGCCTGACGGCACCCGGCCCGCGGCTCAGCCGAGGATGACCCGGCGGACGTGCAGGGCGTAGGCCCACACCAGGGCGAAGATGACGCCCAGCACCAGCAGCGACCAGTGCAGCAGGCCCGAGAGCATCAGCAGGCCCTGCACCACGGTGCCCGCGTGCCAGGCCCACGGCCGCCCCATCCGGCCGGCCAGCACCACGCAGGCCACGGCCAGCGCCACGATCACGGCGATGGCGGCGCCGCCGAGGTCCCCGCCGACCACCCGGATCGGCTGGATGGCGAGCAGCAGCACCAGGGCCTCCAGGGCCAGCGTGCCGGCGCCGAGCCCGCGTACTGCCTTCTCCGGGTTCCGCAGCCCGGACCGCCGCTCCCCCGGCTCACCGGCCACCGGACCGCCACCGGCCTCCTCCGGCTCCGGCCCGCCGGCGGCCGGCGTCGAGCCCGGCCGCCCACGGGGGTCGGCCGCCGCGTCGGTCCGCGGTCCGGCGTCCGGCCTCGGCACGACCTCCTCGGGGCGCTCCCCCATCGGGCCGGTCATCGCTTCAGCAGCCGGCGGGCGTCGGCCACGGTCACCACCGACCCGGTGATCAGCACACCGACCCCGGAGAGCTCACCGGGCACGTCGGACTCGGCCTCGGCGATCGCCGCCTCGATGGCGTCCGGCATCTCCTCGGCGACCTCCACCCGCTCCGACCCGAAGACCTCCCGGGCCAGCTCGGCCAGCTCCTCCACCGGCATCGCCCGGGGCGAGCTGTTGCCGGTGACCACCAGCGAGTCGAGCACCGGCTCCAGCAGCTCCAGCAGACTGGCGGCGTCCTTGTCGCCGAGCACGGCCAGCACGCCGACCAGCTTGCTGAACGCGAACTCCTCCTGCAGCGCGGTGACCGTGGCCGCCATCCCGTGCGGGTTGTGCGCGCCGTCGAGCAGGACCGTCGGGGCGCTGCGGACCTTCTCCAGCCGGCCGGGCGAGCTGGTCGCGGCGAAGCCCTCCCGGACGGCCTCGATGTCGAGCTGCCGCTTGGCGCCGGCGCCCAGGAACGCCTCGACGGCGGCGAGCGCCACGGCGGCGTTCTGTGCCTGGTGCGCGCCGTGCAGCGGGATGAAGATCTCGTCGTACACCCCGCCGAGGCCCTGGATGGCGAGCACCTGACCGCCGACCGCGACCGAGCGGCGGAGCACGCCGAACTCCGCGCCCTCCCGCGCCAGGGTGGCGCCCACCTCGGCGCAGCGCTCCAGGATCGGCCGGGCGGCCTCCTCCTCCTGCGCGGCACAGATGACGGTCGCGCCGGAGTGGATGATGCCCGCCTTGTGCAGCGCGATGTCCTCGATGGTGTCGCCGAGCCACTCGGTGTGATCCAGCCCGATCGGGGTGAGCACGGCCACCCCGGCCTGGATCACGTTGGTGGCGTCCTCGGCGCCGCCGAGCCCGACCTCGACCACCGCGACGTCGACCGGCGCGTCGGCGAACGTGGCGAACGCCAGCGCGGTGGTCAGGTCGAAGTAGGTCAGCGGTTCGGCGGAGCGCTGGTCGACCAGCTCGGCCAGCGGCTCCACCTCCCGGTACGTGGCGACGAAGCGCTCCTCGCTGACCGGCTCCCCGTCCAGGCTGATCCGCTCGCGGACGGTCTCCAGGTGAGGGCTGGTGTAGCGCCCGGTGTGCAGCCCGAAGGCCCGCAACAGCGAGTCGATCATCCGGGCCGTCGAGGTCTTCCCGTTGGTCCCGGTCAGGTGGATCGACGGGTACGCCCGCTGCGGGCTGCCGAGCAGGTCGAGCAGCATCTCGATGCGCTCCAGCTCGAAATGCATGCGGGTGAAGCCACGGGCGGCCAGGGCGGCGTCGACGGCGGCGAATTCGGTGCGGTCGGTCACGAGGGCAGCGCCTCCAGGGCAGCGTCGATCCGGATCAGGTCGGCCTCGGCCACGGCGAGCCGTTCGCGGATCTTCGCCACCACCGGCTCCGGGGCCTTCCCGACGAAGGCCGGGTTGTCCAGCTTCGCCCGGGCCTGCGCGGCCTCCTTCTCGGCGGCCGTCCGGTCCTTGGTGAGCCGGGCCCGCTCGGCGGCCACGTCGATCGAGCCACGGGTGTCCAGCGCGACGCTGACCTCCCCGGGCATGGCGAGGGTGGCGCTGGCCTGGAAGTCCTCGGCGGGCGCGTCGAGCCGGACCAGCGACCGGATCAGCGACTCGTGCGCGGCGATGCCCGCCGGCGCGAGGCCGTCCAGCCGGGCCGCGACCCGCTGGGTCGGCCGCAGCCCCTGGTCGGACCGGAACCGGCGGATCTCGTCACCACCCGCTGGAGGGTGGCGACCTCGACTTCCGCGGCGTCGTCGACCAGCGTACGGTCGGCCAGCGGCCAGGCGGCCGTCAGGACCGTCTCACCGCCGGTCAGCGCGGACCACAGCTCGTCGGTGACGAACGGGATCACCGGGTGCAGCAGCCGCAGCAGCTGGTCCAGCACGTGCCCGAGCACCCGCCGGGTGGCGGCGGCGGCCGGGCCACCCTCGGCGAGCACCGGCTTGCTCAGCTCCACGTACCAGTCGCAGACGTCGTCCCAGGCGAAGTGGTACAGCAGGTCGCAGACCTTCGCGAACTCGTACGCCTCGAACTGCTCGTCCACCTCGGCGGTGACGTGCGCCAGCCGGGACAGGATCCACCGGTCGACGGTCGACAGGGTGCCGGCCGCCGGCAGCGGACCGTCGATGTGCGCGCCGTTGAGCAGCGCGAACCGGGTGGCGTTCCAGAGCTTGTTGGAGAAGTTGCGGGAGCCCTGGCACCACTCCTCGCTCACCGGCACGTCCTGCCCGGGGTTGGCGCCCCGGGCGAGGGTGAACCGGGTGGCGTCGGCGCCGAACCGGTCGATCCAGTCCAGCGGGTCGACTACGTTGCCGAACGACTTCGACATCTTCTTGCCGTGCTCGTCGCGGACCATGCCGTGCAGGGCGACCACGTCGAACGGCTGGACGCCGTCCATCGCGTACAGGCCGAACATCATCATCCGGGCGACCCAGAAGAAGAGGATGTCGTACCCGGTGACCAGCACGCTGGTCGGGTAGAACTTCGCCAGGTCCTGGGTCTGCTCGGGCCAGCCCAGGGTGGAGAACGGCCACAGGCCGCTGGAGAACCAGGTGTCGAGGACGTCCTCGTCCTGGCGCCAGCCCGCGCCGGTGGGCGGCTGCTCGTCGGGGCCGACGCAGACGATCTCGCCGTCCGGGCCGTACCAGACCGGGATCCGGTGGCCCCACCAGAGCTGCCGGGAGATGCACCAGTCGTGCATGTTGTCGACCCAGGCGAAGTACCGCTTGGCCAGCTCGGCCGGCTCGATCCGGACCCGGCCGTCGCGCACCGCGTCGCCGGCCGCCTTGGCCAGCGGACCGGTGTTGACGAACCACTGCAACGACAACCGCGGCTCCACGGTCGTCTTGCACCGGGAGCAGTGCCCCACCGCGTGCACGTACGGCCGCTTCTCGGCCACGATCCGGCCCTGCTCGCGCAGCGCGGCGACGATCGCCGGGCGGGCCTCGTAGCGGTCCAACCCCTCGAACGGGCCGGGCGCGGTGATGATCCCGCGCTCGTCCATGATCGTCAGGGCGGGCAGGTCGTGCCGCTGGCCGATCTCGAAGTCGTTGGGGTCGTGCGCCGGGGTCACCTTCACCATGCCGGTGCCGAAGCTCGGGTCGACGTGCTCGTCGGCGACGATCGGGATCCGCCGGTCGGTGAGCGGCACGGCCACCTCGGTGCCGATCAGGTGCCGGTACCGCTCGTCGTCGGGGTGCACCGCCACCGCGGTGTCGCCGAGCATCGTCTCCGCCCGGGTGGTGGCCACCACCACGTCGTCGCTGTAGCGGATCGAGATGAGCTCACCCTCGTCCTCGGTGTGCTCCACCTCGATGTCGGACAGGGCGGTCAGGCAGCGCGGACACCAGTTGATGATCCGGTTGGCCCGGTAGATGAGCCCGTCGTCGAAGAGCTTCTTGAACATGGTCTGCACGGCCCGGGACAGGCCCTCGTCCATGGTGAAGCGCTCACGGTCCCAGTCCACGGCGTCGCCGAGCCGGCGCATCTGGCCGAGGATCGCGCCGCCGGACTCCGCCTTCCACTGCCAGACCCGCTCGACGAACTTCTCCCGGCCCAGGTCGTGCCGGGACAGGCCCTCGGTCGCGAGCTGCCGCTCGACCAGGTTCTGGGTGGCGATGCCGGCGTGGTCCATGCCGGGCAGCCAGAGCGCCTCGAAGCCCTGCATCTTCTTCCGCCGGGTGAGGGCGTCCATCAGCGTGTGCTCGAACGCGTGGCCCATGTGCAGCGAGCCGGTGACGTTCGGGGGCGGGATGACGATGGTGAAGGGGGGCTTGTCGCTCTCCGCCGACGCCCGGAAGTGGCCGCCGGCTACCCACTGCTCGTACCGTCGCTGCTCTACCTCGCCGGGCTGGTACTGGCCGGCAAGGGTCGGGGCGTCGGGGCGTCGGGCATCCAGTCTCTCGGTCACCCTGAAAGTCTACGGAGCGCTTCGGCGGACCCGACGTGCGCCACCTGTTGTTCGCGTACGGTGGCGGACATGTCCGACGCACATCTCACCGAGCGGCCGCTCGGCGACGGGCCCGAACCGGTCGACCTGACCGACGAGCCGATCCAGCTGAGCCGCCGCGACCCGGAAAGCAGCCCTGAGCGGGCCGGTGCGCCGTCCCGTCGCCGGCGCCTGGTGCTCGCCGTCGCGCTGGTGGCCGGGCTCGCGGGGCTCGGGGCGCTCGGCGCCGGCGGCTGGCGGGTGTTTCAGCAGAAGGACACCGACCTGTCGACCCCGGTGAAGGTGGCCGGACTCACCCGCGACGACAGCGAGCGGGCGCGGAGCACCGCCGACTACCTGCGGGACGGCTTCGCCGCCGACATTGAGCTGGACAAGAGCGTCGGCACCGTCTACAGCGATCCGGCGGACGCGAGAAGGGCGGTGCTCGTCTTCGGCGGCACCACCCTGCTCTGGCAGCCGGAGCGGGATCTGGACAGCCTGTTCGGCCTGATGGCCGACGAGACCGGCAAGGTCACCGGGCTGCGGGAGGTCGACGCCGGCCGGCTGGGCGGCGTGATGAAGTGCGGTACGACCAGCGGCGACGGCGGCGACTTCGCGGTGTGCGGCTGGGCCGACCACGGCAGCGTGGTGATGGCAATGTTCCCGGGACGTCCCGTCGGCCAGGCCGCCGGCCTGTTCCGTCAGCTCCGCGAGGGCATACAGACCCGTTGACCGGTTTTCGGGGCACGGCGCCGGCTCGCCAGCGGCGTGCCCTTCGTCCGGTGGCACGGATTTGGGGCCGGAAACGCAGATGAGGTCACCCCGAAGGGTGACCTCATCTGGAAAGATTGTCCGGCGGTGTCCTACTCTCCCACACCCTCCCGAGTGCAGTACCATCGGCGCTGGAGGGCTTAGCT
>NZ_JAEVHJ010000238.1:0-10379 GCF_016802855.1 Micromonospora sp. ATA51
GCGCCGACCGGCGCGGCGAGCGGCAGCGGGGTGTTGACCATGGCCGGCTGGCGGTGGTCGGCGTACCAGCGCTCGACGGCGTCCAGGGCGGCCGGGAGCTCGGCGCCGACCGGCGCGGCGAGCGGCAGCGGGGTGTTGACCATGGCCGGCTGGCGGTGGTCGGCGTACCAGCGCTCGACGGCGTCCAGGGCGGCCGGGAGCGGGCGGTCCGGGTCGCCCACCGGCAGCGCCGAGTTCGCCCGGCCGGTCCAGCCGTCGGCGCTGCGCAGCCAGCCAGTCGCCGAGCCGACCGCGGACGGGGGCGGGCCACGCCTCGTCGGCGGCCAGTTCCAGGGCGACCACCGCGGCGGCGGTCGGCCGGCGGGCCGGCGGCACCCGCTTGGCCCGGTGCACCTCGCCCACCGGGACCCGCAGCCGGCCCTGGGCGGTCGCCAGCGTGATGTGGGTCTCGCTCACCTCGACCAGCTCCCCGAGGGCGTCGGAGAAGAGCGGCCGGCCTTCGCGAATCCCCACAATCCGGCGGACCACGATCCGGTGTCCCACGTCCTGCTGCCGGAGCACCATTCATCCCCTCCCCGGCGAGATACTAGGCTCTTACCGTCGCGGGTGATCGCGGCGAGTCTTGCGGAGGAGAAGACCGGTGACCTACATCATCGCCGAGCCGTGCGTCGATGTGCTCGACAAGGCATGCATCGAGGAGTGCCCGGTCGACTGCATCTACGAGGGCAATCGGATGCTCTACATCCACCCCGACGAGTGCGTCGACTGTGGTGCCTGTGAGCCGGTCTGCCCGGTCGAAGCGATCTTCTACGAGGACGACGTCCCGGAGCAGTGGAAGGACTACACCGGGGCGAACTACGAGTTCTTCGAGGACCTCGGCTCGCCCGGCGGCGCCTCCAAGATCGGCAAGGTGGAGAAGGACGCCACGTTCGTCGCCGCCCAGCCGCCGCGCGGAGAGGGCCACTGAACCGGCCCGCGCCGGTCTCGTCGCGGCTGCCCGACTTCACCTGGGACACCCTGGACGCCGCGGCCGCGACGGCAGCGGCGCACCCGGACGGTCTGATCAACCTCTCCATGGGCACGCCGGTGGACCCGGTGCCCACGGTGATCCGGCAGGCGCTCGCCGACGCGTCCGACGCCCCGGGCTACCCGCTGACCGCGGGCACCCCCGCGCTGCGGGAAGCCATCGCGGCGTGGGTCGCCCGGGCCTGCGGCGCCGGCGTCGACGGGCTGGGGGTGCTGCCGACGATCGGCTCGAAGGAGCTGGTCGCCTGGCTGCCCACGCTGCTCGGCGTCGGCTCCGGTGACGTGGTCGTGGTGCCGTCCATCGCCTACCCGACGTACTCCGACGGGGCCCGGCTGGTCGGCGCCACCACCGTCCGCACCGATTCGCTGACCGCGGTCGGCCCCACCTCCCGGGTACGCCTGGTCTGGGTCAACTCGCCCGGGAACCCGACCGGCCGGGTGCTGCCCGCCACCCACCTGCGCAAGGTGGTCGACTGGGCCCGCGAACGCGGCGCCGTGGTCGCCAGCGACGAGTGCTACCTGCCGCTGGGCTGGGAGGCCGAGCCCGTCTCGATCCTCTCGCCGGAGGTATGCGGCGGGTCGTACGACGGCGTGCTGGCGGTGCACTCGCTCTCCAAGCGCTCCAACCTGGCCGGTTACCGGGCCGGCTTCGTCGCCGGTGACCCGGCGCTGGTGGCCGAGCTGCTCAAGATCCGCAAGCACGCGGGCATGATCGTGCCCGCCCCGGTGCAGGCCGCGATGGTGGCCGCGCTCGGCGACCAGGCGCACGCCGACGCCCAGCGGGAGCGCTACCGGGCCCGCCGCGAGCGGCTGCACGCCGCGTTCACCGGCGCCGGCTTCACCGTCGAACACTCCGAGGCCGGACTCTACCTGTGGATGACCCGGGACGAGGACTGCTGGGAGACCGTCGACTGGCTGGCCCGCAGGGGCATCCTGGTCGCCGCCGGGGTCTTCTACGGCCCGGCCGGCTCCCGGCACGTCCGGGCGGCGCTGACCGAGTCCGACGAGCATGTCGCGGCGGTCGCCGGCCGGTTGCGCGGCTGACCCCGGGGCTGCTGCGGCGATGACCGACGGGGTGAGCGACAAGCGCCCGGTCCTCGGCGAGCGTACGGCCGCGGTGATCGGTACCGGACTGATCGGCGGGTCGGTGCTGCTGCGGCTGCGCGCGGCCGGGCTGGACGTCGCCGGGTGGGACCCGGACCCGGCCACCCGCCGGTACGCCGACGCGCAGGGCGTCGTCGCTCCGGACACCCTGGAGGAGGCGGTCGCCGGCCGGGACGTGGTGTTCCTCTGCGGTCCGCTGCCGAGCCTGCCGGGGACGCTGTCCCGGGTCGCCGCCGCCACCGACGAGCACTGCGTCCTCACCGACGTGGGCAGCACCAAGGCGCAGGTGGCCGCCGCCGCCGGCGCGCTGGGGCTGGGACATCGGTTCGTCCCCGGTCATCCGATGGCCGGCGCCGACCGCGCGGGTCTCGCCTCCGCCTCCCCGGGGCTGCTCGACGGGGCGGCCTGGGTGCTCTGCCCGACCGGGTCGGGGATGGCCGCGTTCCGGCGGCTCGCCGCGCTGGTCATCGACGTCTTCGGGGCCCGGGTGGTGCCCATGTCCGCGCCGGAGCACGACGTGGTCGCGGCCCTCTCCTCGCACGTGCCGCACCTGCTGGCCGGTGCGCTGGCCGGGGCGGTGCAACGGTCCGCGCTGCGTGAGGCGGTGCTCGCCCTCGCCGCGGGTAGCTTCACCGACGGCACCCGGGTGGCCGGCGGCCCGCCCGACCGGACCGCGAACATGCTGCTGGCCAACCGGGGACCGGTGCTGACCGGGCTGGATGCGGTCCGGGTCGTCCTCGACGACCTGGCCGACGCGCTGCGGGCCGGTGACCGGGCCACCCTGACCGCCCTGCTCGACGAGGGCCGCGCCGCCCGCGCCGCGGTGCGGGGCCGGCCCTTCACCGCCCACCGCCGGGAGTTCCGGGCCGGGGTCGACCACGCGGGGGAGCTGGCGTACCTGCGGGAGCTGGGCGCGGCCGGGGGCCACCTGACGGAGTGCCGGGTCGAGGCCGGGGCGGTCGCCTACACCGGGCACCTGCCGGGGCCGCCGGGCTGAACCGCGCCCCGCGCCCCCGCGCCCGGGACGGCCCGCGGTTAGGGTGAGGGCATGGCGGACGCACCGGTGGTGGCGGTACGCGGCGAGGCGTACCGGGAGGTCGCCCCCGAGCTGGCCGAGTTCACGGTGACCGCGACCGCCCGGGACCGCGACCGGGAGACGACGTTGACCCGGCTGGCCGAGCGGGCCGCCGCGGTCCGGGTGCTGCTCGACTCCTCCGGCCCGGCCATCGAGCGCCGGGAGACCGGCCAGCTGCGGGTCTGGCCCGAGACGAAGCGCTCGGGCGAGCGGGTGGTGGCATACCACGGCAGTGTGGGCACCAGCGTCACCGTCACCGACTTCACCGCGCTCGGCGAGCTGATGCTGCGCCTGGCCGACCAGGACCAGGTCGAGGTGGCCGGCCCGTGGTGGTCGCTGCGGCCGGACAGCCCCGCGTACCGGGAGGCCCGGCACGCCGCGATCGCGGACGCGCTGGCCCGGGCCCGGGAGTACGCGGAGGCGCTCGGCGCCCGGGTGACCGCCCTGCTGGAGCTGTCCGACACCGGTACGGGCGCCCAGCCGATGATGGCCCGCGCCGTGTTCGGCAAGGGCGCCGGCGGGCGGGCCGACGTCGCGCCGGAGCTGGAGCTCGACCCGCGCCCGCAGTCGGTGCAGGCCGCGGTGGAGGCGCGTTTCACCATCAGCGAGCCGGTGCTCGGCTGATGCCTCCGGCGCAGGTCCTGCCCTTCGACGAGCTGGCCGCCCGGGCGCGGACCCTCGCCGCGGCCGGTCCGCGGCAGCTGCTCGGCATCGCCGGGGCACCCGGGGCCGGCAAGTCCACGCTGGCCGAACGGCTCGTCGCGGCGGTCGGGCCGACCGCCCGGCTGGTGCCGATGGACGGCTTCCACCTCGCCCAGTCCGAGCTGGTCCGGCTCGGCCGGCAGGAGCGCAAGGGCGCGCCGGACACCTTCGACGTCAACGGGTTCGTCTCGGTGCTGCGCCGCCTGCGGCGGCTGGAGCCGACCTCGGTCTGGGCGCGGCGTTCCGCCGGGATCTGGAGGAGCCGGTCGCCGGGGCGATCGAGGTGCCGCCCGAGGTCCGGCTGGTGGTGACCGAGGGGAACTACCTCCTGCTGCGGGACGAGCCGTGGGAGGAGGTCCGGACCCTGCTGCACGAGATCTGGTTCCTCGATCTCGACGCCGAGCTGCGGCTGCGTCGGCTCACCGCCCGGCACGAGGCGTACGGGAAGTCGCCGGAGCAGGCCCGGGCCTGGGCGCTCGGCAGCGACGAGGCCAACGCCGGCCTGGTCTCCGGCACCGCCGGCCGCGCCGACCTGGTGGTACGCCTGACCGAGCCCCCGCCCGGGTGACGGCACCGCGCGGCGCAGCAGCCAGGCCACCCGGGCCCGTTCCCGGTGGAACTCCGGCGCGTGCCCTGCGGTTGGACGCGGTCAGGCGAGTTCGCGTACGACCCGGGCGGGGTTACCGACCGCGACCACATTGGCTGGCAGGTCCTTGGTCACGACGGCTCCCGCGCCGACCACCGCGTTCTCGCCGATGGTGACCCCGGCGAGGACGACGACCCCGCCGCCGAGCCACACGTTGTTCCCGATGGTGATCGGCTTGGCCGCCTCCCACTTGGCCAGGCGCGGCTCCGCCTCGATCGGGTGGGTGGCGGTGAGGAGTTGGACGTTCGGTCCGATCTGGACGTCGGCGCCGATGACGATCCGGGCGACGTCGAGGAAGACGGCGTTGAAGTTGACGAAGCTGCGCGGGCCGATGTGGGTCTGCCAGCCGTAGTCGCAGTGGAAGGGCGGCCGCACCCAGGTCTCCTCGCCGAGCGAGCCGAGCAGTTCCCGCAGCGCCGCGAGCCGGCCCTCCGGATCCTCCGCCGAGCTGGTGTTGAAGCGTTCGGTCAGCCGGGCGGCGCGGTCCAGGTCGGCGATGATCTCGGGGTCGTCGGCGAGGTACGGCTCGCCGGCGAGCATGCGTTCCCTCATGGAGCTCACCGGGTGATCATCCCTGGACCCCTCGTCGTTTTGTGCCACCGTCGCGGTGTCCGCCGTCAGTCGTTGGCGTGCAGGGCGGCGTTCAGCTCGATGCCCCGGCCGCTGCGCTGCTTCGCCTCCAGCGCCCCGGTGACCGAGTTGCGCCAGAAGAGCAGCCCGTCCACGCCGGAGAGCTCGCGGGCCTTGACCACCCGGCCGTCCGGCAGGGTGATCTTCGAGGCGGCGGTGATGTAGCAGCCCGCCTCCACCACGCAGTCGTCGCCGAGGGAGATGCCGACACCGGCGTTCGCGCCGATCAGGCTCCGCTCGCCGATGCGCACCTTCTCGGTGCCGCCGCCGGAGAGGGTGCCCATGATCGAGGCGCCGCCGCCGATGTCGGAGCCGTCGCCGACCAGCACGCCCTGCACGATGCGTCCCTCCACCATCGAGGTGCCCAGCGTGCCGGCGTTGAAGTTGACGAAGCCCTCGTGCATCACGGTGGTGCCGGCGGCCAGGTGCGCGCCGAGCCGGACCCGGTCCGCGTCGGCGATCCGTACGCCGGCGGGGACCACGTAGTCGGTCATCCGGGGGAACTTGTCCACCCCGTACACGGCCAGGTGGCGGCCGGCGGCCCGCTCGATGACGCGCAGCTCGTCGACCCGCTCCGGCGGGCACGGCCCGGCCGAGGTCCAGGCCACGTTGGCCAGCTTGCCGAAGATGCCGTCGAGGTTGAGCTCGTTGGGTCGCACCAGGCGGTGGGAGAGGAGGTGCAACCGGAGGTACGCGTCGGCGGCGTCCTTGATCGGGTCGTCCAGCGAGCCGATCACGGTGGTCACCTCGACCGTACGCAGACCGGGCAGCGCCCGCTCGCCGACCGCGCCCGGAGGCAGGTCCAGTACGTCGGCCTGGTCCTCCCCGGGGACCAGCGGCAGCTCGCCGAGGCCCAGCTTGCCGGTCGGGTACCAGGTGTCGAGCACCTGATCGTCAGCGGTCACGGTGGCCAGGCCGATGCCCCAGGCAGACTGCGCGGTCGTCACGATTGTGACGGTACCGTGCCAACCATGGAGAACCCGTTGACCCCCGAGGTCTTGGCTGATCCGGTGGCGCTCACGCGCGCCCTGGTCGACATAGAGTCCGTCTCCCTCAACGAGAAGGCGATCGCCGACTGCGTGGAGGAGGTGCTGCGCTCGGTGCCGCACCTGACGACGTTCCGGCACAGCAACACGGTGATGGCGCGTACCGACCTGGGCCGGGCGCAGCGCGTGGTGCTCGCCGGCCACCTGGACACCGTGCCGCTCAACGACAACTTCCCGTCCACCATGCGCGGCGACCTGATGTACGGCTGCGGCACCTCCGACATGAAGTCCGGGGTGGCGTTCGCGCTGCACCTCGCGGTGACCCTGCCGGACCCGCGCTACGACGTGACGTACTTCTTCTACGAGGCCGAGGAGATCGAGTCGAGGTACAACGGCCTCACCCTGGTGGCCGAGGCGCACCCGGAGTGGCTCGAGGCCGACTTCGCGGTGCTGCTCGAGCCGACTTACGGGATCGTCGAGGCCGGCTGCCAGGGCACCATGCGGGCGATCGTCACCACGCACGGCGAGCGGGCCCACGCGGCCCGGTCCTGGCACGGGGTGAACGCCATCCACGGCGCGGGCGAGGTGCTGGACCGGCTGCGGTCGTACGAGGCGCGGCGGGTCACCATCGACGGCTGCGACTACCGCGAGGGCCTGAACGCGGTGCGGATCACCGGCGGGGTGGCCGGCAACGTCGTCCCGGACCGCTGCGAGATCGAGATCAACTACCGGTACGCCCCGGACCGCGACCCGGCGGGCGCCGAGGCGCACCTGCGGGAGGTCTTCGCCGGCTTCGACCTGGCGGTGACGGACGCGGCGGCGGGCGCGGCCCCCGGCCTGGACGCGCCGCCGGCGCAGGAGTTCCTGGCGGCGGTGGGTGCGGCCCCGATCGGCAAGCTGGGCTGGACGGACGTGGCCCGGTTCGCGGCGATGGGCATCCCGGCGCTGAACTTCGGCCCCGGCGACCCGAACCTGGCCCACCACAAGGACGAGCACGTCGAGCTCACCAAGATCCGCGACGGCGCGGCCACCCTGCACCGCTGGCTCGCCCCCGCCTAACCCGCCCCTGAGACGATCAAGAGGTTCGCGTCACCGGATCCCGGTCGACGCGAACCTCCTGATCGACGGTCGACCGGTCAGCCGGCCGGGGTGAGGGACTGGTCCGCCGGGGGGCGGGACTCGGTCGGGTCACCGCTGAGGTCATGGGCTTCCAACTGCCGGGCGCGGCGGCGCTCCGCCACCACGTCCCGGATCCGCCGCTGCATCTGTCGCCGGATCCGGATCATCTCGCTGTTGCTGATCACGCTTGCTCCTCCCCCGAAGGCGCGCGCCGGGGCATACCCGGTATGTGAATAGTAAGACGTACGGGCGACCGAATTAGTTGCCCAAGATCCCGAACAATTTCCCCGGCTCGCCGGCCCGCACACCCGGCCGCCCCGGCTCCACTACGGTGGCTCCCATGAGCCAGAGCAACGGGCGGCAGCAGCCCGGCCCGGACCGGGGACGGGAGCGGCACCGGGGCGCCGTCACGCTGCGTCGCGGCGCCATCCCGACCAGCACCGCCGACCAGCGGCTGCTCGACTCCCGGGGGCGCGGCGACTGGAAGACCAAGGACGCCTGGCGGGCGCTGCGCATCCTGTCGGAGTTCGTCGAGGGCTTCGACACCCTGGCCGACCTGCCGCCCGCGGTCAGTGTCTTCGGCTCGGCCCGGAGCATGCCGGAGAGCCCGGAGTGCCGGATGGCCGAGGAACTGGGCGGCGCCCTGGCCCGGGCCGGGTACGCGGTGATCACCGGCGGCGGTCCGGGCGTGATGGAGGCGGCCAACCGGGGGGCCAGCGAGGCGGGCGGCCTCTCCGTCGGGCTCGGCATCGAGCTCCCGTTCGAGCAGGGCCTCAACGACTGGGTCGACCTGGCCATCGACTTCCGCTACTTCTTCGCCCGCAAGACCATGTTCGTCAAGTACGCGCAGGCGTTCGTCGTGCTGCCCGGGGGCTTCGGCACCATGGACGAGCTGTTCGAGGCGCTCACGCTGGTGCAGACCGGCAAGGTCACCCGCTTCCCGGTGGTGCTCATGGGCGCGGACTATTGGCGCGGGCTGCTCGACTGGCTGCGGGACAGCATGGCCGCCGAGGGCAAGATCGGGCCCTCCGACCTGGAGCTGATCTGCCTCACCGACGACGTCAACGCGGCGGTCCGGCACATCGTGGAGGCCGAGGCGGTGCTCTCCGCCGAGCAGGAGGCGATCCGCGTGGAGTCGGTCGCCCGCGCCGAGGCGGACCAGCGGGCCGCCGCCGACGAGGGCGGGAAGGGCTGAATGGCCGCCATCTGCGTGTTCTGCGCGTCCTCCCGCACCCTCGACCCACGCTGGCTGGACCTCGCCGCCGAGACCGGCGCCGAGCTGGCCCGGCGCGGGCACACCCTGGTCAGCGGCGGCGGCTGCGTCGGGATGATGGGGGCGGTGGCGGACGGCGCGCGCTCCGCCGGCGGGTACACCCTCGGGGTGATCCCGCAGGCGCTGGTGGACCTGGAGGTCGCCGACCTGGCCTCCGACGAGCTGCTGATCACCGAGGGCATGGCCGGCCGCAAGACGCTGATGATCGACAAGTCGGACGCGTTCATCACCCTGCCGGGCGGCTCGGCACCCTGGACGAGCTGTTCGAGGTGTGGACCACCGCCACGCTCGCCATGCACGCCAAGCCGATGGTGCTGATCGACGCGGACGGCTTCTACCGCCCGTTGCTCGACTGGCTGGGCGGCCTGGCCGACCAGAACTTCCTCAAACCCGCCGGCCTGCACCTGCTCACGGTGGCCCGAACCGTCCCCGAGGCCCTCGACATCCTCGAATCCCGCCTTACCTGACGCCAGCCCCGCCGCCGCTCGATCATGAAGTTGTCGTCGTCGATGCCGGCGTGTCGGGGCGACAAACTCATGATCAACGTGAGTTGGGCGCGAGGGTGAGATGGTGTCGCGGGAGGTGTCGTACGGGCGTGGTGGGATGAGCTGATGCAGGCGTACCGGCTGGTGCGTCGGCCTGGCGAGGCGGTCCGGGGGGACGGGCCGTCCGGCGGGGCGGCGCGGGGGGACGGTCGGTCCGGAGGGACGACCGCGGCGGAACGCCGGCCCGAGGGGTCGGCGGGCGATGACGCGCACCCCACGGTCCGGCTGGCCGACCCGGCGCAGGCCGAGGTGGTGGCGCACACCGACGGGCCGATGCTCGTCGTCGGCGGTCCGGGCACCGGCAAGACCAGCACCCTGGTCGAGGCGGTCGCCGCCCGGGTCGCCGAGGGCGTCGACCCGGAGCGGATCCTGGTGCTCACCTTCGGCCGGCGGGGCGCCACCGACCTGCGTCACCGGATCGAGGCGCGGATCGCCGGGGACGGGCACCGGGTGGTCCGCGAGCCGCTGGTGCGGACCTTCCCGGCGTACGCCTTCGGTCTGCTCCGCCGGGCCGCCGCCGAGCGGGGCGAGCCGTCGCCCCGGCTGCTCACCGGTCCCGAGCAGGATCTGATCATCCGCGAGCTGCTCGACGTGGTCGGCGAGGAACCCGACGACGACCCGGTCGGCTGGCCGGAGGACCTGCGCCCCGCGCTGCGCACCCGGGCGTTCGCCGCCCAGCTCCGCGACCTGCTGATGCGCGCCGCGGAGCGCGGCGTCGGCCCGGTCGAGCTGGCCCGGCTGGGGGAGAAGCTGGGCCGCGCCGACTGGCCCGCGGCCGCGCGCTTCCTCCGGGAGTACGTCGCCGTCCTCGCCCTGCGCGACGTGAGCAACCGCGGCTCGGTGGCGTACGACCCGGCCGAGCTGGTCCGGGCCGCCACCGGCATGCTGCTCGACGACCCGGAGCTGCTGGCGGCCGAGCGCCGCCGGCTCGCCCACGTCTACGTCGACGAGCTGGCCGACACCGACCCCGCCCAGCTCGACCTGCTCGCCGTGATCGCCGGCGGTGGCCAGCCGCTGGTCGCGTTCGCCGACCCGGATTCGTCCACGTACGCCTTCCGCGGCGCCGACCCGGCCGGGGTGACCGCCTTCCCGCACCGGTTCCGCACCGCCTCCGGCGCGCCGGCCGCCCAGGTCGTGCTCACCACCTCGTACCGGGCCGGCCCCGGGCTGCTGGCCGACTGGCGGGAGCGCCAGAGCAGGTAGAGGCCGACCACGCAGAGCGTGACGATGCCGAAGACGCTGAACACCTTCTGGTAGACGGCCTTGGTGGCCT
>NZ_JAEVHJ010000239.1:0-10377 GCF_016802855.1 Micromonospora sp. ATA51
GGCCTCCCCGTCCTTGCGCGCGGCCACCTCGCCCATCCCGGCGACCACGTCCTGCGGTACGCGCAGCGCGGCGATCCGGACGATCTCGGTCTGCCGGCCGGGCAGCGGCACCCGGGCCACCACCGCCGAGACCGGCGTCCCGCCGAGCGTCGCCGCGACCCGCTGCGGGGTCAGGTACGCCGCGAAGGACACCAGCGCGTACGTGCCGGTCGCCGGCCCTCCTGCGTCGGTCAGCCGGGCCAGCTCGTCGGCGGCGGCGCGCAGGTACGCCGGGACCGGGTCGCCGGCCGCCACGCCCACCCGGGTCACCTCGCCGACGGTCCGGTCACCGACGGGCTCGCGCCGCCCCGCCCGGGCGGCGGCGAGCAGCACCGCCACCGCGCAGAGCAGCGCCACCCAGGTCAGCACCGCGCGCTCGGCAGCCCGCGGCGCGGCGATCGGTCGGCGGGCACGGGTCATCCCCTCGTCGGGCGGTCGGCGAGTCGGCGGGGCCGGGTCAGTCGCGCAGGATCTCCAGCGCCCGCGCCAGGTCGTCCGGGTAGTCGCTGACGAAGGTGACCTCGTCGCCGGTGCGCGGGTGCGCGAAGCTCAGCGAGCGGGCGTGCAGCCACTGCCGGCTCAACCCGAGCCGGGCCGACAGGGTCGGGTCGGCGCCGTACGTGATGTCGCCGACGCAGGGGTGGCGCAGGGTCGAGAAGTGCACCCGGATCTGGTGGGTGCGCCCCGTCTCCAGGCGGACGTCGAGCAGGCTCGCCGCCGGGAACGCCTCCAGGGTGTCGTAGTGGGTGATGCTCGGCTTGCCCCCGCTGACCACCGCCCAGCGGTAGTCGTGGTGCGGGTGCCGGTCGATCGGCGCGTCGATGGTGCCGCGCAGCGGGTCCGGGTGGCCCTGCACCACGGCGTGGTAGCGCTTTTCCACCTCGCGGTACTTGAAGGCCCGCTTCAACGCGGTGTACGCCTGCTCGCTCTTGGCCACCACCATGATCCCGGTGGTGCCGACGTCCAGCCGGTGCACCACGCCCTGCCGCTCGGCGGCGCCGCTGGTGGAGATCCGGTGGCCGATCGCGGCGAGGGCGCCGATCACCGTCGGGCCGGTCCAGCCGGGGCTGGGATGGGCGGCCACCCCGACCGGCTTGTCCACCACCACGATGTCGTCGTCGGCGTGGACCACGGTCAGGCCGGGCACGGCCTGCGGGACCACGGTCGGCGGGGCGACCGGGGCGGGCAGGGTCACCTCCAGCCAGGAGCCGGCCTTCACCTTGTGCGAGTTGGCCCGGACGGTGCCGTCGACCAACGCGTCGCCGGCTTCGACCAGGGCCGCGGCGGCAGTCCGGGAGAGCCCGAAGAGCCGGGACACGGCCTGGTCCAGCCGCATGCCGTCGAGGCCCTCCGGCACGGGCAGGGAGCGGTGGTCGCCGCCGGCGGCGAAGGCCGAGGTCATGCCCGCCCCCGCTGCTCGCTGCCGGTGGCCGCGCCGTCGCCGGACTCCGGCCTGCCGGCCGGCTCGGCGGCGGCCCGGCGGCCGTCGCGCTGCCGGCCGGTCAGCTCCAGCAGCACGGCCAGGACCACGCCGCAGACCAGGGAGCTGTCGGCCAGGTTGAACACCGGCCACACCTGCCCGTACGGGTCGAACAGGCTGATCATGTCGACCACGTGCCCGACGAAGTGGCCGGGCGCGCGGAAGATCCGGTCGGTGAGGTTGCCGAGCGCCCCGCCCAGCACCAGGCCGAGGGAGACGGCCCACGGCAGCGACCGCAGCCGCGCGGCCATCCAGGCGATCCAGCCGATCACCCCGATGGTGATCAGCGGGAAGACCCAGGTGTGGCCGGAGCCGATGCTCCACGCCGCCCCGCTGTTGCGGGTCAGGGTCAGGTAGACCGTGCCACCGAGCAGCGACACCGGCCCCCGGCCGGTGAGCGCGGTCAGCGCGAGCTGCTTGGTGACCAGGTCGGCCAGGAGCGCGACCAGGGCGACGCCGAGGAGGACCCCGACCGCCCGGCGTCGGGGCGTGCCGCCGCCCGACTCAGCGGTGCCGGTTCCAGCGGGCGGTGCTGCGGTCATCTGCTCCCCATCGACGCTCTCGGCGGTGATCCCTCACCGTCTCCACTCCGCCGCCGGGGAGCGGGCCTAGCGCCGCTCCTCCAGCTGCTTGCAGGTCACGCAGAGGGTGGCCGACGGGAAGGCGGCGAGCCGCTCCACCGGGATGGGGTTGCCGCACCGCTCGCACCAGCCGTAACCACCCTCGTCGAGCCGCTCCAGGGCCCGCTCGACCTGCGTGATCCGCTCCAGAATGCTGTTGGCGAGTGAGATCTCCTGCTCGCGCTCGAACGTCTTGGTGCCGGTGTCGGCCTGGTCGTCCCCGGCCGAGTCGGTCAGCCGGTCGCGCTGCAGCTCGGTGATCTCGCTCAGCGTCTGATCGTACTCGGCGCGCAGCTCGTCGCGCCGGGCCGCCAGGGCCGCCCGGATCTTCTCGGTCTCCGCCGCGCTGCGGGTGGCCTTCGCCACCGGCTTGCGGCCGGCGGTCCTGGTATCGGCTGGCTTCGCCATCGTCAGCTCCCTCGGCCGCGGATGCGCGGCGGTCGGCGGTGCGGTGCTTGGGCAGGGGCCACCGCACTGGGTGTCCCCCGTGTACGAAAAGGGGCGCACGGCGACCATGGCCGCGCACTCCGGAGGGTGGCAAGAATACGGAACGTACAGGCGTCCGACAACGTGCCGCACCGTTGCTCCGCGATTCAGCCCCGAACAGCCACCAATCAGGGCAAAAGGAACGCTAGCAGATTATCCGTCCCGGTCCTCGCCGTACTCGCCAAACCACCGCGCCAGCCGGCCCCGGCGGCTGACTGCCCGCAGCCGCTGCTCCACCTCGTCCCGGACCTCGGCGGTGGCGACGATGAGCAGGCTGTCGCCGACCTTGAGCCGGGTGTCCGGGCCGGGCACGAAACCCGCCCCGTCGCGCAGCACCAGGGTCACCGAGGCCCCCACCGGCAGCCGCAGCTCGTCCACGTGCACCCCGCCGAGCCGGGAGCCCGGCGGCACCTCGACCTGGAGCAGGTCCGCGCGCATCCGCTCCAGCGGGGCCGTCTCGACCCGGATCTCGGCCGCCTCGGCCGGGGCGGTCACCCCGAGCCGGCGGGCCGCCGGGGCGAGCGTTCCGGCCTGCACCAGGGTGAAGATCACCACCAGCACGAAGACCGCGTCGAAGAGCCGGTCCGCCCCCGGGACCCGCCCGGAGAGCGGGATGGTGGCCAGCACGATCGGCACCGCTCCACGCAGCCCGGCCCAGGACAGGAAGGCCTGCTCCCGCAGGCGGACCCGGAACGGCAGCGCGGAGACCGCCACCGACAGCGGGCGGGCGGCCAGCACCAGGGCCAGGCCGGCCACCACCGCCGGCAGCACCGCGGCGTCCAGCCGGCCCGGCGACACCAGCAGGCCGAGCAGCACGAACAGGCCGATCTGGGCCAGCCAGGCCAGCCCGTCGGCGAAGCCCAGGATCGCCTGGCGGTGCGGCAGCCGGGCGTTGCCGAGCAGCACCCCGGCGACGTACACGGCCAGGAAACCGGAGGCGTGCAGCACCGCTCCGGCGGCGTACGCGAGCACGGTGAAACCGACCACCGCGATCGGGTAGAGCCCCGCCGAGGGCAGCGCCGCGCGGCGCAGCGCCCACCGGCCGGCGATCCCGGCCGCCACCCCGACCGCCGCGCCGGCAGCCAGCTCGTACCCGACCAGGAGGACCTCGTACCACCAGGGGTGGGCGGCGGGGCCGGCCCGGGACAGCAGCACCACCAGGATGACCACCGGGGCGTCGTTCATGCCCGACTCGGCCTCGAGGGTGGCCACCAGCCGGGGCGGCAGGCGCAGCCGGCGCAGGGTGGCGAAGACGGCCGCCGCGTCGGTGGAGGAGAGCACCGCGCCGTAGAGCAGCGCCAGCCGCCAGTCCAGGCCGAGCAGCAGGTGAACCACCAGCCCGACGACCAGGATGCTGACCACCACGCCCACCGTGGAGAGCGCGGCGGCCAGCCCGAGCACCGGCCGCAGGGTGCTCCACCGGGCGCTCAGCCCGCCCTCCGCGATGATCACGATGAGCGCGCAGAACCCGAGCACCCGGGTCAGCTCGACGTCGTCGAAGCGGATGCCCAGGCCCGCCTCGCCGATCGCCACCCCGAGCGCGAGGTAGACCAGGAGGCTGGGCACCCCGAGCCGGGTGGAGAACCGCACCGCACCCACCGCCACCAGCAGGACGGCCGCGCCGAGCAGCAGCGCGAGATCCAGCCCGGCGCTCATCCGCGGCCGGCCCGGGCGGCCCTCACTCGGCCGATCCGTCGCGCAGCCGGCGCAACACCCCGGTCAGCTCCGACGGCGGGCGCTCGATCAGGAAGAGCTTGTCGCGGCTGGCCGCGCCGGTGCGCAGCGAGACCGCCGCGGCCCGGACGCCCAGCGCGTCGGCGAGGGCGCGGCGGGCCGCCTCGGTGGCCCGGCCGTCGACCGCCGGGGCGTTCACGGCGATCACCAGGGCCGGCCCGTGCGGTCCGTCGAAGCGGCCGCCGACCCGGGCCCGCGAGGCGCCAGGCTTCACCCGTACGGCGACGGTGAGCGTCTCGTCCACGGCCATCCGCGTTCAGGCCGGACGCGCGTCGTCGAGCAGGGCGAGGTCCGGCGAGCAGTACGCGCACGGCGTGAAGCCCAGTTCGACCGCCTCGGAGACGGGCAGCGGCTCGTCGTCGCGGCCGACGAGGTGCGGGCAGTCGGCCAGGTGGTAGCGCGGCCGGCCGTCCACCACGCGTACCTCCGCGTCCAGCCGGGCGACCCGCGCGGCCTCGTCCGGCGACACCTGCTGGACCGGCGGCTCGTCCGGGAGCGGCCCCTCGCCGGCCGGCGAGGTGGGCGCCGGCGAGTCGAGGAAGGGACCGTCGACGCGCGACGGCACGTCGACGAAGCCCACCCGGGCGTCGTCGAAACCCGGCGGCACGTCGTCGGCGCGCGGACCCCGTTGGGTCGGCGGGGCGAACGGGTCGGCCGCCGGCGGCTCGGGCGGTTGCCGCCACCCGGGTCCGTCGGAGCCGACCGTCGAAGGAACGTGCTGGACCGGGATCCCCGGCTCCCCGGGCGGGGGGCCGTACCCGGTCGGCGTGCCGACCGGACCGGTCCGGGTGCGGTTGCGCGGCCCGGTGCCCCGGTCCGTCGTCGCCCGGGTGGCGGCTGCCTGGCGGGCACCCACGACGAGGGCGACGGCGGCCAGCAGGCTGGCCGCGATGGAGGTGATCAGCAGCGCACTGGACCCGCCGGCCAACCCGGCCACCAGGAGCACGGCGGCGACGAGGATGAGCAGGACGCTGGCGACTATCACGGCTCACCCCCGCCGCATCGGGTCGGTCTGCGAGCGGTCGGCGGCCGTCGCGGGGACGGCCGCGACGCCGGGATCAGCGACCGGACTCGAGCGAGCCCGAGCGGCCGCCACCGTACGAGCCGGCGAGGCCGGCGGCGGCGAGGCCGTTGCTGCCGCCACCGGAGCGATTGCCGTCGGCGCGGTTGACCTCGGCCTCCAGGCCCTGGGCCCGGCCGTCGAGGTCCCGCAGCTGGCTCTCCAGGTACGCCTTGAGCCGGGTGCGGTACTCCCGCTCGAACTGCTTGAGCTCCTCGATGTGCTTCTGCAGCGCGGTGCGCTTGGCGTCCAGGCCGCCCATGGCCTCCTGGTGCCGCTGGCGGGCGTCCCGCTCCAGCGCGTCGGCCTTGGCGCGCGCCTCGCGGGTGACCTCCTCGGCCTTGGAGCGGGCCTCGGAGAGCAGCTGGTCGGCCTCGCGGCGGGCGTCCGACACGTGGTCGTCGGCGGTCCGCTGGGCCATCATCAGCACCCGCAGCGCCTGCTGCTCGCCGTCAGCGCCGGCGGCCGGGCCGCCCTGGGCGCGGACCTGCTCCAGCTCGGCCTGCATCGCCCGGGCCGCCTGCTCGGCGGCCGCCTTGTCGCGCTGCACCCGGTCCAGCTGGGCCTTGACGTCGTTGAGCTCGGCCGCGAGACGGGCGTCGCCGCCGGGGCCGGCGGGGGCGGGGCCGCGACCGCCGCGCTCCACCTGGGCGCGCAGCTCGTTGTTCTCCTCGATCAGACGGGCGAGCTCGCGCTCGACCTCATCCAGGAAGGCGTCGACCTCCTCCTCGTCATAGCCCCGCTTGCCGATCGGCGGCTTTTTGAAGGCGACGTTGTGGACGTCGGCCGGGGTCAGCGGCATCGAAACTCCTCGGGTCAGTTGCGGCCGCGAAAGCGCGCGCTGGTCAGGAGAAGTTCCTGATCAGCGGATCTAACACGAACTCCATCAGCACGAACAGGATAACCAGGAGCACAAGGGAGGCCAGGTCGATGCTCACGGTACCAATTCGCAGTGGTGGGATCACACGCCTCAACGTCCGCAGAGGCGGATCAGTGACGCTCCACACCGATTCCAGTCCCGCCGATGCTCCCCGTCCTGGTTGCCAGCGGCGACCGTACGCCAGAACGGCTCCAAGGACAAATCGGGCTAAAAGCACAAGCAGGAAGAGATAGGCGAGCAGATACAGCACCTGGAACAGGATCGACAACACGGCAGGCGACGTCCCTCGGTCGGGCGGGCTAGCTCAGGCTGAAAAAGCCGCCCTCAGCGATCTTGGCCTTGTCCTCCGCGGTGACCTGGACATTGGCCGGTGAGAGCAGGAACACCCGGTTGGTCACGCGCTCGATCGTACCGCGCAGTCCGAACGCCAGCCCGGCGGCGAAGTCCACCAGCCGGCGGGCATCCGCCTCGTCCATCTCGGTGAGGTTGATGATCACCGGCACCCCGTCGCGGAAGTGCTCGCCGATGGTGCGCGCCTCGCGGTAGGTGGTGGGGTGCAGCGTGGTGATCTGGTAGCGCTGCTCCTCCTCCGCCACCACGGCCCGCTCGCGGGGCTGGACCTGCGGCGCCAGGGCGAGGTTGTCCCTGGTGTGGTAGGTCAGCGCCCCCGAGGTCTCCCCGGCCCCCGACCGGGTGATCGACCGGACGCTCGACCGCTCGACCCGCTCCGGCCGCTCGCCGTCGGCGCGGTCGGCCTCCGCCGCCCGGCTCGAGGCGCGCTCGGTCAGCCGGCCCCGGTCACCGACCCGGGACCGGGCCGGCGGCTCCTCCGACTCGTCGTCCTCCTCGTCGGCGAACTCCTCGGAGTAACGACTCGACCGGTAGCGCGAGTCACGGTAGCCACCCTTGTCGTAGCCACCGTCCTCGTAAGCCCGCTCGTCGTCCTCCTCGACCAGACCGAGCCAGACCCCCGCCTTGCGCAGTGCACCCATCCCGCGCCCTTCCGTCCGCCGTGCGGCACGCACCCCCGTGCCGTGTCGCTTGATCACGTGTGGACAACGATGCCCACCGGACCGGATCAGCAATCCCCCTGGCGTGCGATTCGCGGTCCGCCCGCCATGGCCCCCCACAACGGGATGCCGTTCCTGAACAACACTGATGTAATTTGCTTCTTTCGCGGTCAGGCTACCGCAGCGTGGGGCGCATTCCGAGCAACGCGCTGCCGACGCGGACATGTGTCGCGCCGTATCCGATCGCAGTTTCCAGATCCCCGCTCATTCCGGCGGACAGCATGGTCGCCGCCGGATGCCGCCGGCGGAACCATTCCGCCACCTCTCCCAGCCGGGCGAAGGCCCGCTCCGGTTCCCAGCCCAGCGGCGCCACCGCCATCAGCCCGCCCAGCCGCAGCGCACCCGCGCCGGCCACCGCCTCCGCCACCGGGCCGAGACCGCGGTCCGGGTCGACCGAGTCCGGCAGCGCTCCGCCCCGGGCCGGGTCCCCGTCGATGCTGACCTGCACCAGCACGTCCAGCGGCCGCTCCCGGTCCGGAGTCGCCGCCGCCGCGGCGTCCAGCGCCCCGGCCAGCCGCACGCTGTCGACCGACTGCACGACGTCGGCGTACCGGACCACCGAGCGGCACTTGTTGCGCTGCAACTGGCCGATGAAGTGCCAACGCGGTCGCACCCCGGCCGCCGCCACCTCGGCGGCCTTGGCGGCCGCCTCCTGGTCGCGGTTCTCCCCCACGTCGGCGACGCCCAGCGCGGCCAGGGCCAGCACGTCGCCGGCCGGGTAGGTCTTGGTCACCGCGATCAGGGTGACCTCGGCACGGTCCCGGCCGGCGGCGGCACAGGCGTCGGCGATCCGGGCCCGCACCCGGGCGAGCCCGGCCGCGAGTTCGGCACGCCGGTCCGGTCGTACCGTGGCTGGTGTCTCCGTCATCGGCGCGGCTCAGGAGCCGTTCTTCAGGAAGTCCGGCACGTCCACGTCGTCGAAGAGCACCCGGCGCGGCGACTGCTGCGGCGCCGGCATGGTGGCCGGCGGCGCGACCGGCGTGCCGGGCTGGGCCGGCTGATTCTGGTTCGGCTTGCGGACCGGCTCGGCCGCCTTGTACGAGGGCGTGCCCCCGTCGAAGCCGGCCGCGATCACGGTGACCCGGACCTCGTCGCCGAGCGCGTCGTCGATGACCGCGCCGAAGATGATGTTGGCCTCCGGGTGCGCCGCGTCGGTGACCAGCTGGGCCGCGTCGTTGATCTCGAACAGGCCCAGGTCGGAGCCGCCGGCGATGGAGAGCAGCACGCCCCGCGCGCCGTCCATGCTCTGCTCCAGCAACGGGCTGGAGATGGCCGCCTCGGCCGCCTCGACCGCGCGGTTCTCGCCCCGGGCGCTGCCGATGCCCATCAGCGCGCTGCCGGCACCGCTCATCACGCTCTTGACGTCGGCGAAGTCCAGGTTGATCAGACCGGGCGTGGTGATCAGGTCGGTGATGCCCTGCACACCGGAGAGCAGCACCTGGTCGGCGGTCCGGAAGGCGTCCATCATGGAGATGTTGCGGTCGCCGAGCGCGAGCAGCCGGTCGTTCGGGATGACGATCAGTGTGTCGCACTGGTTGCGCAGCTCGTCGATGCCGGACTCGGCCTGCACCTGGCGGCGCTTGCCCTCGAAGGAGAACGGCCGGGTCACCACGCCGATGGTCAGCGCGCCGAGCTTGCGGGCGATGTTCGCCACCACCGGGGCGCCGCCGGTGCCGGTGCCGCCGCCCTCGCCGCAGGTCACGAAGACCATGTCGGCGCCCTTGAGCACCTCCTCGATCTCGTCGCGGTGGTCCTCGGCGGCGTTCTTGCCGACGTCCGGGTTGGCCCCGGCGCCGAGCCCCCGGGTCAGCTCCCGGCCCACGTCGAGCTTGACGTCGGCGTCGCTCATCAGGAGCGCCTGCGCGTCGGTGTTGATCGCGATGAACTCGACGCCCTTGAGCCCAACCTCGATCATCCGGTTGACGGCGTTGACGCCGCCGCCCCCGATGCCGACGACCTTGATGACCGCCAGGTAGTTGTGCGGAGGTGTCATCTCCGGTCCTTTCCCTTCGAGATTGGCATGGGCCGACCCCACACGGCTTGGCCAGACCAGCGGTCGACGCAGTTCCCAGCGAGGCGGCGAGGCGAAACCCTCACCCTCTACTAGAGGCTTACAGTTATGTCAACCACTGATCCTCTTCGGGGCAACGTAAGCGCCTCCACGCCGAGAGCCAAGGACCCGCCCGGCGTGTCGCCGCCCATAGCGGGACGAGTCACGTCCCGCCCCCCGCCGCACCCCGCACCGACCGGCGGATCACTGGAAGGTGACCACGTCCGGCGCGCTCACGTCGATCGTGTCGGCCTTGCGACCGAGCAGCGCCGTCGCCACCCGCGACTTGTCCGCGCCCCGGGTGGCGTCCCCCCAGACCACCGTCCGGTCGTGCCGCAGCCGCAGCGTGATCCGGGCCAGCCCGGCCACGTCCACCGAGACCAGCTCGGCGCGCAGCTGCGGGCTCAGCGCGGCGAGCACCGTCAGCCCCGCCCGGGTGCCCGGGTCGTCGGGCCCCGGCCAGCCGACCCGGACCAGCGGCAGCCCGTCCGGGGCCCGGGGCACGCTCCGGAAGACCACGCCGGCGCGGTCGACCACGGCGAACAGCTCCCCCTGGGGCACCGCCGCCACGGCCGTCCGCTCCACCACCCGGATCACCAGCGTGCCCGGCCAGTCGCGGGAGACCGACACGCGCTCCACCGGCGCCAGGGCGCCGACCCGCCGGGCGGTCGCCGCCAGGTCCACCTTGGCCAGGGGCTGGTTGTCCGGGACCGCCGCCGCGTCCCGCACCTCGACCGGGGTGACCAGCTTCGCGCCGACCACCCGGACCTCGCGGACGCCGAACAGGCCGGTGCCCAGCACGGTCCAGGCGACCAGCCCGGCCAGGGCGAACACCCCGGCCGCCACCGCCCAGGGCAGGGCGCCCGCATCCGGCGCTGCCGGGCCCGGGCCATGAACCGCCGGGTGGACGGCGGGACCGCGTCGCTGCCGGCACGGACCAACTGCCAGCGGCCGCACC
>NZ_JAEVHJ010000240.1:0-10324 GCF_016802855.1 Micromonospora sp. ATA51
GGGTTGCGGGCCTTACGGGGGGCGTGCCAGGATCGGCGGCGATGAGTCAGAGCGTTGTCACCTCGCCCGCGTCCGACGCCGCGTCGCCGCGGCGGATCGCCGCGCTCGCCCTGCCCGCCCTCGTGGTGCTCGCCGCCGAGCCGCTCTACGTCCTGGTCGACACGGCGGTGGTCGGGCACCTGGGCCGGGTTCCGCTGGCCGCGCTCGCCGTCGGCGGCACGGTGATGACCCTGACCGCCTGGCTCGGCACCGTCGTCGCGTACGGCACCACCGGGCGGTCGGCCCGGCGGTTCGGGTCGGGCGACCGGGCCGCCGCGGTGGCCGAGGGCGTGCAGGCGTCCTGGCTCGCCCTGGCGGTCGGCGTGCTGGTGGCGCTCGCCATGCAGATCGGCGGCGGGGCGTTGGCGCGTACCCTCGTCGGCGGTGCGGGCGACGTGGCCGGCGCGGCCGCGCAGTGGCTGCGGATCGCGGCGCTGGGCGCCCCCGGCCTGCTGCTCGCCGCCGCCGGCAACGGCTGGCTGCGCGGCATCCAGGACACCCGACGGCCACTGCTCTTCGTGCTCGCCCCCAACCTGCTCTCCGCGCTGCTCTGCCCGCTGCTGGTCTACCCGGCCGGGCTCGGCCTGGCCGGCTCGGCGGTGGCGAACGCCGCCGCGCAGACCCTCTCCGGCGGTCTCTTCGCGGCGGCGCTGGTGCGCGAGCGGGTGTCCCTGCGCCCCCGGCCGCGGCTGATCCGGCACCAACTCGTGCTCAGCCGGGACCTGCTGATCCGGGGCGTCGCCTTCCAGGCGAGCTTCCTCTCCGCCACCGCCGTCGCCGCCCGGTTCGGCGCGGCCGCCGTCGGCGCCCACCAGATCGCCCTCCAGCTCTGGTTCTTCACCGCCCTGGTGCTGGACGCGCTCGCCATCGCCGCCCAGGCGCTGATCGGCGCGGCGCTCGGTGCGGGCGACGCGGCCGGCGCCCGCGCCCTCGCCCGCCGGATCGCGCTGCTCGGGGGCGCCTGCGGCGTCGCCTTCGCGCTGCTGATCGCCGCCGGGGCCGGCGTCGTGCCGTCCTGGTTCAGCTCCGACCCCCAGGTACGCGAGCAGGCCATGATGGCCTGGCCGTGGTTCGTGGCGTTGCAGCCGATCGGCGGGGTGGTCTTCGCCCTCGACGGGGTGCTGATCGGCGCGGGAGACGTCCGCTACCTGCGCAACCTCACCATCGTGGCGGCGCTGGGTGGGTTCCTGCCGGCGATCTGGCTCGCCTACGGGCTCGACCTCGGGCTGGGCGGGATCTGGGCCGGGCTGATGCTCTTCGTGGTGCTCCGCCTGGTGGCGCTGCTGCTGCGGGTGCGCTCCGGTGGCTGGGCGGTGGTCGGCGCGGTCCGCTGACCGCCAGCGGACACCGGCCGCCTGGTCATCGGCTCGTTCAGACCTGGTCGTCGGACTCCCGGGCGGAACGAGGGTTGCGGCGGGCGGTCTGCCGTACCGGGGGCGACCGGGCGAGCCGGTTTCCAGGCGCGGTCAGCAGGTGTCCGGCAGGTCGAGCGTCTTGTCCGGGTCGAAGACCGCGTCCGGGTCCGGATCGTCGGGGCCGCCGAAGCTGGGCGTGCCCAGGTCGAGCAGGCCCTTGTCGAACGCGGCACAGTCGATGTTGGAGGCGAACAAATTCGCCTCCTCGATCCACAGGCCGTTCGAGCTGCGGTCCACGTCGTCCGGGTGCGGCACGCTCCACACCACGGTGTCGTGTACCACGACCACCCCGTCCCCGGGCACGGTGCCGCTGGTCTTGGAAGGCGTACGCCCAGACGAAGTTGGTGGTGACCTCCAGGATGCGGATGCCGCCGGCGTCCTTCGTGGCCCCGTAGCTGATCCGTCCTTTGGCCCGGGGCTGGTCGCCGGTCATCCGGGCCCCGGGCGTCAGCTTGGTGGCGTAGGTGGCGAAGACGTCAGAGGCGAAGTCCTTGCGCAGGTCGGCCCGGGCGTCCGGGGCGAACTGCCGGATGAACGGCTCCGGGTCCTTCGTGGTCGCGAACCGGCGGTCCAGCCGGGCCGTCACCAGAGCCGTCCGGACCTTCGCCAGCGCGGCCGCCACCTGCTTCTTGCTGAACGGGCCGGTCAGCTTCGCCGCGGGCAGGGCGATCCCCGCCGCGCCCTCCGGGAACGCGGCGGCCGGGGTGCCGTCGAACGGGCCGGCGGCCGAGGGCGGCGACGCCGAGGAACTGGCCTGCTCGCCCGTGGGCAGGCTGATCGTCGGGTGGGCCGCCGGCGGCTCGCCCCACCGCTGAAGCGCCCGGTAGCCGGTCGTGCCGACGAGCCCGAAGAAGGTGAGCAGCAGCAGCGCCGCCGCGCCGCCGAGCAGCTTGACGGAGTGCCGGCTCAGCCAGATCCGGCGGCGGTCGGCGCCGCTCGGCTCGGCGTCGAACTGCGGGTGGCGCAGCCAGTCCGGGATCGTCCCCAGCCCGTTGGCCGGTGCCGTCCACGGGTCGGGGTGGCGCGGCGATTCGGGGGTCGGCCCGTGGTCGGTCATCGTGGTTCCCAGGGACGGTGCGGCGGGGGCACTGCATGATCGCACCGGCGCAGTCATCGCGCTGCCCTGGGCGGCGAAGAGGGATGTTCCGGTCGGGCGGACCACGAGCTGTCCTCGCGGGGCCCAAAGGCTGGCGGCCCGCGGTCCACGTCCGTTCCCGGTCTTGCAGGCGAGGGGGCGGGTGATCTTCGCACGCCGGGAGACCGTCCCGCCGCCCCGTTTCCGGGACGCCTCAGCAGGTGTCCGGGAGGTCCAGCGTCGTGTCCGGGTCGAAGACCGCGTCCGGGTCCGGAGCGTCCGGACGCCGTGGCTGGACGCGCCCAGGTCGAGCAGACCCTTGTCGAAGGCCGCGCAGTCGATGTTGGCGGCGTAGGAGTTCGCGTCCTCGATCCACAACCCGTTCGAACTGCGGTCGACGTCGTCGGGATGCGGCACGCTCCAGACGACGGTGTCGTGCACCACGACCAATCCGTCGCCCGGCACGGTGCTGCCGGTGCGGAAGGCGTACGCCCAGACGAAGTTGGTGGTCACCGCCAGGATCCGGATGCCGTCGGCGTCCTTGGTGGCCCGGTAGCTGATCCGACCCTTCACCCGGGGCTGGTCGGCGGTGAGCCGGGCGCCGGGCGCCAGCCGGGTGGCGTACGCGGCGAAGGTGTCGGAGCCGAAGTCCTTGCGCAGGTCGGCGCGGGCGTCCCGGGCGAACTGCCGGATCAACGGCTCGGGGTCGTTTGTGGTCATGAACCGGCGGTCCAGCCGCGCGGTCACCAGGGCCGTCCGGACCTTCGCCAGCGCGGCCGCCACCTGCTTCTCGGTGAACGGGCCGCTCCGCTTCGCGGCGGTCAGGGCGATCCCCGCCTGCCCTTCCGGGAACGCGGCGGCCGGCGTGCCGTCGAACGGGCCGGCCGCCGCGGGTGGCGACGCGGACGTACTGGCCTGCTCGCCGGCCGGCTGGCTGATCGTCGGGAACACCACCGGCCGCCCGCGCGCGTGCGGCATCGACACCAGCACGGCGACGCCGACCACCCCGACGAAGGCGAGCAGCAGCAGCACCGTCGTGGCGCTCAGCAGCATGCCGGAGTGCCGGCTCAGCCAGCTCCGCAGCCGGTCGCCACGGCTCGAACCGGCGTCGACGGGCGGCTGGCGCAGCCACGCCGGTGCCGTCCCCGGACCGGCCCCGTAGCCGGGCGCCGGGGCGGGGTTGTGCGGTGCGGAGTTCTGCCGATCATCGGACATCGCGGTTCCCGATTAAGAGTGGGCGAGATGTCCCTGAGTGTCACACCTTGTCGCTCGGCGTGGTATCCCCCGCCCGGACCGGGACCGGAATCTGGCAGGCTTGGCGGTCGTGAGCACAGACGGTTTGATCGTGGTCGACAAGCCCGGCGGCATGACGTCGCACGACGTGGTGGCGCGGATCCGGCGGTTGGCGCGTACCCGGCGGGTGGGGCACGGGGGCACGCTCGACCCGATGGCCACCGGCGTGCTGGTGATCGGGGTGGGCCGGGCCACCCGGCTGCTCACCTACGTGATCGGGGCCGGCAAGAGCTACACCGCGACGATCCGGCTCGGCCAGGCCACCGTCACCGACGACGCCGAGGGCGACGTGATCGCTACGACGCCGGCCGGCACGGTGACCGACGAGGCGGTGCACGCCGCGCTCGCCGCGCTGACCGGCGAGATCGACCAGGTGCCGAGCGCGGTCAGCGCCATCAAGATCAACGGCCAGCGGGCGTACAAGCGGGTCCGCGAGGGGGAGAGCGTCGAGCTGCCGTCCCGCCGGGTCACCATCTCCCGGCTGGACGTCCGCTCGATCCGCCGGGACCAGACTGACGTGGTGGACGTGGACGTGGACGTGACCTGCTCGTCCGGGACGTACATCCGGGCCATCGCCCGGGACGCGGGCCTGGCGCTGGGGGTCGGTGGCCACCTGACGGCGCTGCGGCGGACCGCGGTGGGCGGCTTCACCCTGGCCGAGGCGGCCACCCTCGACGAGCTGGAGCAGCGCGCGCCGGAGGTGGTCAACCTGCCGCTCGACGCCGCCGCGGAGCGGTACTTCCCGCGCCGGGACGCCACGCCGGACGAGGCGCGGGTGCTGTCCCACGGTGGGCCCCTGGACCCGGCCGGCATCACCGGGCCGTACGCCGTGTTCGGCCCGGACGGCGGCCTGATCGCTATCGTCAGCGAGCGGGACGGGCGGGCCCGCGCGGAGATCGTGCTCGCTCCCGCCTGACGACCAGTGCGGGTCGGGGGGTTGGTGCGTTATGAATGCCTCATTGAACTTGAGCGGTGAGTTGAGCGGGAAGGTGTGCATCACGTGAGCGCGTACCGGTGGCCTCGGGAGAGCCCGCTGCCGGTCCCGGCCCGCCGGGTGGGGCGACTCGTCCTGGTCGATCCGGCTCACCGAACCCGCCCTAGGGCGGACCGCCCTGATGCCGGGAAGCGATCCAATCCCAAGGGGCAGCAGCTCTCCACTCTGGCCGCATGGTGGGGGCGGCTAACCGGGCCTTCCGGGCCGTGGAAGCCAATCCGGCGTGATGAAGACCATGCAGGCGTACCGGTACGCCCTGGACCTGACTGCGGTGCAGGAGCGAACTGTGCTCGCACATGCGGGGGCGGCGCGGGTGGCCTACAACTGGTCGTTGGCCCGGGTGAAGACGGTCATGGACCAGCGGACCGCCGAACGGTCTTACGGTATCGGCGAAGTGGACCTCACCCCGGCAGTCGGCTGGTCGCTTCCCGCCCTGCGCAAGGCATGGAACCAGGCGAAATCCGATGTGGCTCCATGGTGGGCCGAGTGCTCCAAGGAGGCTTTCAACACCGGCCTCGATGCCCTCGCCAGGGCGTTGAGGAACTGGTCGGACTCGCGTTGCGGCAAACGCGCCGGGCGGCCGGTCGGGTTTCCCCGGTTCAAGTCACGCCGCCGGTCGACACCGTCGGTGCGGTTCACCACTGGAGCGATTCGCGTTGAGCCGGACCGCAAACATGTGGTGCTGCCTCGGCTTGGCCGGCTCAAGTTGCACGAATCCGCCCGCAAGCTTGCCCGTCGCTTGGATGCCGGCTCCGCACGGATCCTGTCGGCGACGGTACGCCGTGACGGTGGCCGGTGGCAGGTGTCCTTCTGCGTCGAGGTCGACCGCCCGCAGCGCACGCCGGCGCGGCCAGACGCAACGGTCGGGGTGGACGTGGGCGTGAAGCATCTCGCGGTGTTGTCCACGGGCGAGTTGGTCGCCAACCCCTGTCATGTCGACTGCGCGGCCCGCCGGATGCGACGTCTCGCGCGGCGCATGTCCCGGCGGGTCGGCCCCGATCGGCGCACCGGCCGCGAGCCATCGAATCGGTGGGAGGTGGCCCGAGCGCGGGTAGCCGGCGCGCATGCCCGGGTGGCGAACCTGCGTCGGGACGGGCTACACAAGCTCACCACCCGACTCGCCCGAGAGTACGGCACCATCGTGGTGGAAGACCTCAACGTGGCTGGGCTGCTGCGCAACGGGCGGCTGGCTCGGTACGTCGCCGACGCCGGCTTCGCCGAACTACGACGGCAACTGGCCTACAAGATTGAATGGAGCGGCGGCCGACTCGTGGTGGCAGACCGCTGGTATCCATCTTCCAAGACGTGCTCAGGCTGCGGCACTGTGAAAGCCAAGCTGGCCCTGTCCGAGCGCACATACACCTGCACCACCTGCGGTTTCGTCCTGGACCGGGACGTGAACGCCGCACGCAACCTTGCCGCGCTCGCGCACGAGGTCACCGACGCCCGGAGTGGCCGGGAGTCGTCAAACGGACGTGGAGCCGACCGTAAGACCCGCCCTGGCGGGCCGGTGGCCGTGAAGCGTCAACCCGGCACCGCTCCGGCGGGCAAGACCGGGACCGTCTCACCGCAAGGAGGGACAGCTGATCATGGGCTCACATACGCATCATGACTTGCAACGGGAGGAGCGGCATGCAGCGGTGGCGGGGGTACGAGGCGGCGCCCGGTGGTTGGGGGCGCTCGGTCGTCACCATCGGCGTCTTCGACGGCGTGCACAAGGGGCACCAGGCGACCATCGGCCACGCCGTGGCGCGCGCCCGCGAGCTGGGCGTCAAGTCGGTGGTGGTGACCTTCGACCCGCACCCGGCGGAGGTGGTCCGCCCCGGTTCGCACCCCGCCGTGCTGACCGAGCCGGCCCGCAAGGCGGAACTGATCGAGGCGCTCGGCGTCGACGTGCTCTGCGTGGTGCCGTTCACCCCGGAGTTCTCCCGGCTGCCGGCCGAGGAGTTCGTGCACGACATCCTGGTCGAGCACCTGCACGCCGCGCTGGTCGTGGTCGGCGCGAACTTCCGGTTCGGGCACCGGGCCGCCGGTGACGTGGCCCTGCTGGAGCGGCTCGGCCGGACCTTCGGCTTCGGCGTGGAGGGCGCCCCGCTGGTCGCCGAGGCCGGCACGGTCTTCTCCTCCACGTACATCCGCTCCTGCGTCGACGCGGGCGACGTGGTGGCGGCCGCCGCCGCGCTGGGCCGCCCGCACCGGGTGGAGGGCGTGGTGGTCCGGGGCGACCAGCGCGGACGTGAGCTGGGGTACCCCACCGCCAACCTGCTCTGCCACCGGTACGCGGCGATCCCGGCCGACGGGGTGTACGCCGCCCGGCTGGTGCGCCGGGGGCAGCGGGAGCCGCTCGCGGCGGCGGTGTCCATCGGCACCAACCCGACCTTCTCCGGCCGGGAGCGCCGGGTGGAGGCGTACGCGCTGGACTTCACCGGCGACCTGTACGGCGAGCGGCTGGCCCTGGACTTCGTCGCGCACCTGCGCGAACAGCGCACGTACGACTCGGTCGAGCCGCTGGTCGCCCAGATCGCCGAGGACGTGGAGCGGACCCGCCGCGCAGTCGCCTGAGCGTTTTGCCGCCCCGCGTCGCGGCCCTTCGCCGGGCGGTCCCCCCTCGGGCTGGTAGGCTGGCGGAGACGTCGGCCGACCGACGTGGGGCCTCGCGTGCCTGCACGACGCCGCGGGTGCGAGGTTCGTCCGTCTCCGGTCCTCCGGACCCCGACGACGGACATCAGTGATCAACCCATCGAAACAGGGAGAACATGGCGCTCGATCAGGAAGCCAAGGCCAAGATCCGCACGGAGTACGCGACCGCCGAAGGCGACACCGGTTCGCCGGAGGTGCAGGTCGCGGTCCTCACCAAGCGGATCGCCGAGCTCACCGAGCACCTGAAGGTGCACAAGCACGACCACCACAGCCGCCGTGGGCTGCTGCTGCTGGTCGGCCGGCGCCGTCGGCTGCTCAACTACGTCCAGAAGAAGGACATCAACCGCTACCGGTCGCTCATCGAGCGGCTCGGCCTGCGCCGATGACGTGACGGGGGAGTGGCCACTCGGCCGCTCCCCCGTTCCGGTACCACAGAAGAACAGGGCCGCGCGACCACCCGACAGGGAGCCGGTCAGCGTACCGGTCTCCGGTAGTGGCCCCCGGGAATCCCGGCATCATGCCGGCCACCCGGGCGCTTCGATCGAAGACCGGCCGTCTGAGCAGCTCCCCATGTCGTGGCCCACGACGCGAAGGAGCACGACAGCACATGACCGAGACCAACCTCGGCACCGAATCCCGCACCGCCGTGATCGACAACGGGTCCTTCGGCACCCGTGAGATCACCTTCTCCACCGGTCGGCTGGCCCGCCAGGCCGCCGGCTCCGTCGTCGCCCAGCTGGGCGAGACGGTCGTCCTCTCCGCCACCACCGCCGGCAAGCAGCCGAAGGAGCAGTTCGACTTCTTCCCGCTGACCGTCGACGTCGAGGAGCGGATGTACGCCGCGGGCCGGATCCCCGGCTCGTTCTTCCGCCGCGAGGGTCGCCCCAGCGAGGACGCCATCCTCACCTGCCGGCTGATCGACCGGCCGCTGCGCCCGTCGTTCGTCAAGGGCCTGCGCAACGAGGTCCAGGTCGTCGAGACCGTCCTCGCGCTCGACCCGCAGCACCCGTACGACGTCGTGGCGATCAACGCCGCCTCGATGTCCACCAAGCTCTCCGGCCTGCCGTTCTCCGGCCCGATCGGGGCCACCCGGATGGCGCACATCGACGGCCAGTGGGTCGCCTTCCCGACCTACGAGGAGCTGGCCCGGGCCACCTTCGACATGGTGGTGGCCGGCCGCGCACTGGCCGACGGCGACGTCGCGATCATGATGGTCGAGGCCGAGGCCACCGAGCACACCGTGAAGCTGGTCGCCGGCGGCGCGCCCGCCCCGACCGAGGAGGTCGTCGCCAGCGGCCTGGAGGCCGCGAAGCCGGCCATCCGCGAGCTGTGCCGGGCGCAGAGCGAGCTGGCCGAGGTTTCCGCCAAGCCGGTCGTCGAGTTCCCGGTCTTCCTGGACTACCAGGACGACGCGTACCAGGCGGTGGCCGACCTGGCCCGCGCCGACGTCGCCGAGGCCCTCCAGATCGCCGGCAAGGCGGCCCGCGAGGAGGCCCTGGACCGGGTCAAGGCCAAGGTCGCCGAGGAGCTCGGCCCGCGCTTCGAGGGCCGGGAGAAGGAGCTCAGCGCCGCGTTCCGGTCGCTGACCAAGTCCGAGGTCCGCAACCGGGTGCTGCGCGAGCAGGTCCGCATCGACGGCCGCGGCCCGCGCGACATCCGTCCGCTGACCGCGGAGGTCGGCGTGCTGCCGCGGGTGCACGGCTCGGCGCTGTTCGAGCGGGGCGAGACCCAGATCCTGGGCGTCACCACGCTGAACATGCTGCGCATGGAGCAGACGCTGGACACCCTCTCCCCGGACAAGTCCAAGCGCTACATGCACAACTACAACTTCCCGCCGTACTCGACCGGTGAGACCGGTCGGGTCGGTTCGCCGAAGCGGCGGGAGATCGGCCACGGCGCCCTCGCCGAGCGGGCGCTGATCCCGGTGCTGCCGGCGCGCGAGGAGTTCCCGTACGCCATCCGGCAGGTCTCCGAGGCGCTCGGCTCCAACGGCTCCACCTCGATGGGTTCGGTCTGCGCCTCGACGCTGGGCCTGCTGTCGGCCGGTGTGCCGCTGAAGGCGCCGGTCGCCGGCATCGCCATGGGCCTCATCTCGGACGAGGTCGAGGGCAAGACCCAGTACGTGACGCTGACCGACATCCTCGGTGCCGAGGACGCGTTCGGTGACATGGACTTCAAGGTCGCCGGCACCCGGGACTTCGTCACCGCGCTGCAGCTCGACACCAAGCTCGACGGCATCCCGTCGGACGTGCTGGCCGCCGCGCTGCAGCAGGCGCACGAGGCCCGGCAGACCATCCTTGACGTGATGCAGCGGGCGATCGAGGCGCCGGCCGAGATGTCGGACTACGCGCCGCGGGTCACCACCGTCAAGATCCCGGTCGACAAGATCGGCATGGTGATCGGCCCGAAGGGGCAGACCATCAACGCCATCCAGGACGAGACCGGCGCCGAGATCTCCATCGAGGACGACGGCACGATCTACGTCGGCGCGACCAACGGCCCGTCGGCCCAGGCCGCGGTGGAGCGGATCAACGCGATCGCCAACCCGACGCTGCCGAAGGTCGGCGACCGGTTCCTCGGCACGGTGGTGAAGACGGCCCCGTTCGGCGCCTTCATCTCGCTGCTGCCGGGCCGTGACGGCCTGCTGCACATCTCCAAGGTGGGCGACGGCAAGCGGGTCGAGAAGGTCGAGGACTTCCTCAACGTCGGCGACCGGGTCGAGGTGGAGATCGCGGACATCGACGCCCGCGGCAAGATCTACCTGGACAAGGTCCGCCCGGAGGGCGCCGAGGCGCCGGCCGCGGGCGAGGCCGCCGGTGGCGAGCGTCCGGCCGGCCGGGAGGCGGACATCGTGGTCACCAACCACAG
>NZ_JAEVHJ010000241.1:0-10318 GCF_016802855.1 Micromonospora sp. ATA51
GAGGTCCCACCGGACGCTGTCGAAGAACTTCTGAATGTCAAGATCGATCACCCAGTCTTTCTTCCAACACCGTTGCCGGCAACGCTGGACCGCATCCAGAGCCGACCGATTCGGCCGGTAACCGTAGGAATCCTCGTGGAATATTGGATCCACCCGGATCCCCAAGTGCCTGGCTACCACCGTCTGCGCGACCCGGTCGGCGACGGTGGGGACGCCGAGCATCCTCGTGCCGCCGCCGTGCTGTTTCGGAATCTCCACCGCTCGCACCGGAGGCGGAAAATACGTCCCCGACGACATCCGATTCCAGATCTTGTAAAGGTTGTCTTCCAGATCGGCCTCGAAGTCGGCGATGGACTGCCCGTCCACCCCCGGCGCACCCTGATTGCGCTTCACCTCACGAAACGCCTCCCAGACCTCCCACTTCGAAATCTCAAACGGCTTCGCTGGTGACTTCAGCTTGTCCATCGGCTCCTCCCGAAAAAAGTCCGGTTGACCAGACACACACAGCCACGGATGACCCGGCCCCTTCGCTCCACCCCCATTACAGGGGCTTCGGCACTACTACGAGCCGGTCCGCCAGCACGCCTCGCGACGGTACTCAACCCCTTGCGGTGTCAGCCGCTCGGAGCGCTCCCTCTCGCACCCCCTACGGGGCAGCGGTGTCGAGACATGCCTTCCCACGTTCCATGCAGGAGCAGCAGATCAGGCTCACGTCACCTCCATGCCGGACACCACCTGGCCAGTAAACGGGTATCCGCCAGGCTCTTCCCGGGATCAACAAGGCACCCCGGTTTTGATGCCACCTGAAGTTAAATAACGACACGTCGTCAGTGATTCGCTCACGCTCGTCTTCCTGATCCCCACCTGACACTTCAATCAGTGCCTTTTCCACATCGCTCACCACGGTCGCGTTACCACTTCCGCAGCATGTGGCGGTTTGGAACCTCCCCCCGCAGGGCGACTCCGAAGGGCCAACCTTCATCTCCTGCACAGCACCGCATAAAGTCGCTCTACCTACATAAGCTCCTCCTTGCGTTCGTGGCACACCTTGTCGTTTAACCTGCCGGCTCGATTAGCTGCGGGTTTGGCTCGGGATCGGGCTGCGCACTGTGGACAGTGAGCGGCCTTGGCGTGATCATGGATGTTGCTGAAGACATCAATGATCGACACCAAGGCCGTGAGGATGAGTGTGCTGGATGACGCTGCCCGCGTCGAGGCTTTAGCGGTGCTGTCCACGTTCCGGACCGAGTTCTACCGCTGTCTGACCGCCCGCGCTGACGTCCTGTTCGAGGTGACTGACGCGCTGTTGTGTACGGACGGGCCGGTCAGGTCGCTGGTCGATCTGGTGTTGGCGCCCGAGCACCGCCGTGGCCACGGCGGCATGTACGACGGGTTGAACTGCGGACGCGTCGACGTCGCGCGGCTGCGGCGCAGCATGGCGGGCCTGCCGGTGCCGCGGGCCGCCGACGGGCGGATCGTCCTCGCTGTCGACGTCAGCCCTTGGCTGCGCTCCGACGCCCAGACCAGCCCGGACCGGTTGTTCTGCCACGTCTACGGCCGAGCCAGGAGCCAGTCGCAGTTGATCCCGGGCTGGCCGTACTCATTCGTCGCGGCCCTGGAAAGCGGCCGGACCTCCTGGACGGCCCTCCTCGACGCCGTCCGGCTCGGCCCGGCCGACGACGCGGCCGCCGTCACTGTCGACCAGCTACGCGCCGTCGTACAACGCCTCATCGCCGCCGGCCACCACGCGCCGGGCGATCCGCGGATCCTGATCGTGTGCGACGCAGGCTACGACATCCCCCGCCTGGCGTTCCTCCTCGCCGACCTGCCCGTGGACCTGCTCGGACGGCTGCGCTCGGACCGGGTGATGGCCCTGCCACCACCCCCACGGCTACCCGGGACGACGGGCCGGCCACCCAAACACGGCCCCGAACTCGCCCTCGCCGACCCTGACACCTGGCCAGCACCGCAAACCGTCACCACCACGCAGACCACCCGCTACGGCACCGCCACCGCGACCGCCTGGGACCGGGTCCACCCACGGCTGACCCGCCGCACCTGCTGGCTCGACCACGACGGCGACCTGCCGATCATCGAAGGCACCCTGATCCGGCTGCAGGTCGACCACCTGCCCGGCGACCGCCACCCGAAACCGGTCTGGCTGTGGACCTCCATCACCGCGGCCACCGGCGCGGACGTGGACCGCAGCTGGCAGTCCTACCTGCGCAGATTCGACCTCGAACACACATTCCGGCTGCTCAAACAGACGCTGGGCTGGACCCAGCCCAAGATCCGCACACCCGACGCGGCTGACCGGTGGACCTGGCTGGTCATCGCCTGCCACACCCAGCTACGCCTCGCCCGCGGCCTCGCCGAGGACCTCCGCCGGCCCTGGGAACGACCCGCCGACCCAGACCGGCTCACCCCAGCCCGGGTCCGCCGCGGGTTTCGCCACATCCACCCGAAGACCACCCACCCCGCCAGTGCACCGAAACCCGGCAAGGCCGGACCCGGACGGCCACCAGGCTCGAAGAACCGGCAACCCGCGCCCAGCTACGACGTCGGGAAGACCGTCAAACGCGCCCGATCCATCACCGAACGACGAGAGCAGACAGGTTAAACGACAAGCTAAGAGCCTGGTAAATAAGGGGTTCGGGCGACCGCCGGATCGGGTGCGAGATCGATGATCGTGCCGGTGCCGGTGCCCGGCGTGGCGGCGTGACATGGGGAAGGGCCTTCGGTACGAGCAAAGGCGACTAAACCAGCACGACCGAAGGACCAACCCTGTCTGTATACCTTGTCGCCGGTGTCGCCGCATCTACCGCCCCGGGCAGCCTCGCCGATCACCTGCCGACCGCCCGGCCACGGCACTATCCGTCCGACACCACGGATGCCGAATGGGCCGTCCTGGCCCCGCACGTGCCGGCCGGGACCGGACGCGGCCGGCCGATCACCTACCCCCGCCGGGACGTGGTGGACGCGATCCGCTACCTCGACCGGACCGGCTGCCAGTGGGATGCGCTGCCCGCCGACTTCCCCCACCACAAGCTGGTCTACCACTACTTCACGACCTGGACCCGCGACGGAACCTTGAACCGGATGCACAACAGTCTGCGTGAACAGGTCCGCGAACAGGTCGAGGGCCGCACCCGGCAGCCGACCGCCGCGCTGGTCGACTCCCAGTCGGTACGCGGCGCGGAGACCGTCGGCCGGCCCGGGCGTGGCTACGACGCGGGGAAGAAGGTCAACGGCCGGAAACGGCACATCGCCGTCGACACCTGCGGACTACTGCTCGCGATCCTGGTCACCGGCGCCAACGTGCAGGACCGCGACGCCGCCCGACGGTCGGGGCGAGCCCTGCGCGGCATTGAGACACAACGTGATCTCGACGCTCATCATGGGCAGCCCCGGCCCGTCGTCTCATCAACCCGATTACACGTTGCTGGGGACGAACCCCATCACCGCTATGCAGGGACAGACGACGGCCGAGGCACCGGCCAAGAGCTTGACACAAAACGACCTACGCATGCCCTGCCGCTGTCCGCGCGTCCCTGGCGCGCACTCTCCATCGCGCGGTAGCAGGCGGCGGGTTTGTCACGCGGTGTGACGACCACTAGCGGGCCCGTCGTTCACCGGGACGGAGGCCCACCGGTTCGGCCACCTGCCAGAAGTCCTTCGAGAGTTGAGCCACCATGTCCTGGAACTCCTCAGCCGGGACAGCCTCACGCAGTGTGGTGAGCACCGCGCGGACGCCGGCACTGGCGAGCACACCGTCGACGCCGGCGCGTGCCGTCACCCGCTGAACGAACTCCCCGAGCCCGAACGACTCGGGGTGTTCCCGAGTCTTGCGCAGGGGATCGTCAAGCCCTTCGGGAAGCTGATCGGCGAGATCATTCGCCTCGCCTCCGCTGATCCGATCTGCCAACGTCTCCAACGTCGCCCGGGCTATCGTCTCCGCCTGATCGGCCGACACCCCTGTCCGCCTGGCCACTGCCTCAACAAAATCCTCGTAGACCACCTGGATCCTCCTCTCGACCAGACCGCCGTCTACCCGTTGCCGACGCCTCGAACCGCTCCGCCGCCTAGGCCGAGTGGAGTGTCCGCCCAGCCTTGCCCGTCATGGAGCCTGGCGGTTTCGCCGTTCCAGCCAGTAGCCGCACAGGGCGAGCGCGATGACGGTGTCCTGGGCGACCAGCGAGGCTGGCAACCCGAGCAGCCGGGACGGCGGGCGCGGGCGCTGTCGGCCGACGAACTGTCACCCATCAACTGGAAGAGATGTGGCCCAGGTCCGTCCCAGCACATGCTTGACGGATGCCCTGGTCTTTGGCCCAGACATCACCGCCGGTGATTGCGCCCTCAGCCAGGCGGAACACCCTCTCATAGCCGATGTGCGGATGTTGAGCAGACGCCAGACCGTGTCGCGCCCGTAGCCGGAGTAGAGAGCCAGCGCTGAAGCAGTGGCGAATGGGTTCCATGCGCCATCGGCATCGACGGCAAGTCAGCTGGCCGTTTGGCCGCCGATCAGCAACAGTGACTTGCCCACCGTCGTGCGCGCGGCAAGTGCGCGGTGGGCGTCAGTGGCCTGCTCCAGCGGGTAGGTGGCGCCGATCGCCGGGCGCAGGCGTCCCTCCGCGGCCCGTTCCAGTGCCAGGCCTAGCAGTTCGCGCACGGTCTTCTGGTTCGGTGGGCCGTCGAGTAGCGGAGCGAGCACCCGTATGCCGCGGCGCGCGGCCGACTCAGGATCCGGTGCGGCGAAGCCGTCGGCGGTGCCGTAGGTGACGAACCGGCCGCCGTCGGCCACCGCGTCCAAGGCGGCCGCGCCGAGCGGGCCACCCGCCCCGTCGTAGACCAGCGCGGCGCCGCCACCGGTCGCCTCACGCACCCGGCGGATCCAGTCCGACCGCGTGTAATCGACGGCAACCTCCGCGCCCAGCTCGCGGGCCAGTGCCAGTTTGACGTCGCTGGATGCGGCGGCGACCACCCGGGCTCCGGCGTCGGCGGCCAGCTGCACCAGCAGTGATCCGGCTCCGCCGGCAGCCGCTGAGACCAGCACCCATTCTCCCTTCTCCGGCGTGCCCAGCCGGTCCAGGCTGAGCGCGGTCACGCCGTCGTGCACCAGCGCGGCCGCCGCCTCGATGGCCAGCCCGTCGGGCACGGGCATGATCTCCTCGACGTGCGCGACGACTCGTTCGGCGTAACCGGTGCTGGTCCGTACGACCACACGCCGACCGATCCATGCCGGGTCCACCCCTTCGCCGGTCTCCACCACCGCGCCCGCTCCTCCGCCACCTGGCACGTACGGCAACATCCGCGGGAAGAAGTCCTGACCCCAGCCGCTGCGCAGCAGGGTGTCGAGGAGAATGACGTCCGCCGCAGCCATGCCGACGACGACCTGGCCGGGTCCGGGCGCCGGGTCGGGCAGTTCCGCGGGGGACAGCACCTCCGGGCCGCCGAACACGGCCACCTGGATTGCGCGCATGTTTAGCACCCTTCACGTGAGGCAGCGTCCTGGCCAGTGTTCAAGCTGAAGCTTGGTTGAGGTCAATGTTCGCGCTCAGGTAGGGAGACCAAGGTCAGCGCAATCGATTCGCGACCTTTCGATGATGATCAGGTGCACACATCTGCCGCGATCCGCGCATGGCGGAGCGTGACGGCGGCCGCTACCGCTCGGCATCCTGATCTTCCGAGATGAGTGCCGTGGCTGCTGTGGAACTTCGACGACGATCAGCAACTGGGTCAACGCCTGCCGCGGCTTGCCGCCCTGTTTCTGGAATTGGGTGGCCTGGCCTGCCGCTGTCAGCCGCATCGGCCGTGGCGGTCGTGGCGGTCGGACGTTGGGTCATCCGAGCCACCGGTCGAACCATGCGCGGGTGCGGCGGAGTACGTCGAGTTGGTGGTTGCGTTCGCGGATCGAGTGGTTCTCTCGGGGATAGACAACGTACTCGTGCTCGACTCCGAACCTGCGTAGCGCGCGGTGGAAGAACTCCGCCTGTGATACCGGAACGTTGGTGTCGTTCTCGCCGTGCAGGATCAGCACCGGCGTGCGGACCTTGGAGGCGTACGAGATCGGGCTGAGCCGGTCGTGGCGGTGTGGACCCGGTCCGTCCCAGCCACTGCTACCGCCGAGGGCCGACTCGAACGGCCCCTGTTCTCCGGTTGCGGCGAGCATTCCCCAGTCGCTGATGCCGGCGCCCATCACGGCGGCCTTGAACCGGTCGGCCTGCCCGACCGCCCAGGCGGCCATGAACCCGCCGTGGCTCCAGCCGCCGATGCCCAGCCGGTCGGGGTCGGCGACGCCATCGGCGATGAGCAGGTCGATGCCGGCGCAGATGTCGGTCCACTCGTCCAGGCCGACCGCACCGGCGACGCGCACCGCGAAGTCGTGGCCGTGCCCTTGGCCGCCGCGCGGGTTCGGCAGAAACACGGCGTAGCCCGCGGTCGCCAGCCACTGGCCGGACGGGTGCCAGCCGAGCATGAGCCGGTCGGCGTGCCGGTCGTACGGGCCGCCGTGGACCAGTGTCACCAGCGGAAATGGCCCGTCCTTGTGGGACCGGCCGGCGGGCAGGATCAGCAGGCCGTCCAGGGCCAGCCCGTCGGATGCCTCGTATGACAGGCGTTCCTGGACACCCCACCGGATGGCGTGGAGTTCGGGCCTGAGGTCGGTCAGCCTCGTCAGCGGCCCGCTCGTGGGGCCGGCGTGGACGTTTCCGGGCTCGTAGGACGTGCTGACGACCGCCGCGACGGCGTCACCGTGCCGGTTTGTGGTCAACGACGTCGCGAGGCCGTCGACCCGGGACACCTCGACGAGGTTGGGCCCGGCTGGATCGAGCCGGTGGATCGCGGTATCGAGCCCGTCGGCGACCAGCACCAGCGGCGGACCGGTGTCGACCTGAACCAGGTTGCTCGGGCAGGCGGTCGTGCCGGCGGTCAGGTTACGGTGCTCGCCCACCGGCCCGTTCACCGGTACGGCGACATCGAGAACCGCGTGTCCGCCCGCCAGAGCGGGCGGGGTCTTCGCGACATATGCCAGGTGCCAGCCGTCGTCGGCGGGCCACCAGACGAGCGACGACGCGTCCGCTGCGGCCGGGCCGAGGTCCCGCGTCACGCCGGTGTCCGGGTCGAGGAGGTGGAGACCGGGCTTGACCAGGCCCGGGTCCACGTCGGGGGTCGACCAGGTGAGGACCGCCAGCGTTCCATCGCCGGGCCGCTGGGCCACCTCGACGACATGGCGATCGCCGAACGTATCCGGTGTCCGGACCTCCCGGCTCCGTACGTCGAGCAGCCGCAGCCGGTCCGGGCGTACGCGTTCGCCCCACACCCGAGCGTCGTCGCGCTCTCTGTCCCGACGTTCGTCCTCAGCGGACGGTTCATCGGCCGCGATCACCACGACCAGGTCCGGATCGGCCAGCGGGAGGTGACCGGACACCCCACCGGCCCAGGACGTGACCGCCTGCACGACACCGTCGACCAGCCCCACCCGGTGCAGTTGCGCCGTGCCACGCTCGGCCCGGTCGGAGAGGAAGTAGATCAACAGCGAATCCGCAGCCCACCGCGGCGCCGAATCGTACGCCTCACCCGAGGTCAATCGTCGCGGAGACCCGGTCCCGTCGACGGCGGCGACCCAGAGTTCGCTGACCAGGTGATCACCAGCCCGCCCGACCGGGGCGACCACGTAGGCGACCCACTTGCCGTCCGGCGACAGCGCCAATGCCTGCGGAACACGACCATCAACCACCAACTCGGCGGTGAGCTGTGCACGGGCCACCGATGCACAGTAGCGATCAACCACCACGGCGGCCAACCGCTGCCGCAACGCCTCAGCAGCATGGCTGCGGCGTCCTCGCAAGCAGTCCCGATCTCGACCAACAACGACAGGAGGAGACGATCTGGCTACTTGATCGGATGCGCACATCTGCCGCGATCCGCGCGCTACGCGGCGTTACGAAGTGCTGACTCGGCCGCCATACGCACATGCCGATGTGCGCGCGCGTGATCATGCCGCGGACGCACGACGTTGCTGGATGCCGGCGTGCCTACCCATTGCAGTACCCTCGGACGACTCATGCGGGCATGGACGGGAGGACGCGGGCGTGTGGACCTCCCGGGAACAACGTCGAGTTTCACCGAGTTCCAGACCCTCGCGCGACTCGCCGCTCAACACGACGAGATCATCCGTCTGCGGGCCGCCGCCACCTCCGCCAGCCGAGTCAGCCGACTTCCGCAACGGGCAGCGACCATCGGCTCATGCAACTGACCGAGCGACCAGGCCGACAGCGAAGCGGCGTCGGTGTTCGGACAAGGGAGGGGGGTCGGCACCAAGATACGACGGAAACCGGCAACCAGTGATCTTGAGTTGAACTTGCCGCAGGTGAGGTGCTGGGGCGGATCGGCGTCGGCTGCCCGACCAGGGACAGCGATGCGCAAACGCAGCCGGAGGCCCGATCTTGTGTCACCGTTCGCAGTGGACTTCTTCGCGTACCGCTCAGATCGGTCAACGGCGCACCCGATAGCGCAGGTGAAGCACCCGGTTGCCCTGAATCACCACGTCAGGATCCTCCAACAGATGCTGCGCGTCGACCGACCCGAAGTAGCGCTTGCCGGACCCGAACACGACGGGCACGACGTCCATGCGCACCTCGTCGATCAGGCCCGCGGCAAGCACCTGGCCACCGACGTCGCCAGCGGCGACCTCGACCATGCGGTCACCCGCAAGCTCCTGCGCCTTGGCCACGGCTGCCTCGACGCCGTCGACGAAGTGAAACGGCGCCTCCGGGTCCCAGCCCTCGGGCTCCGGCCGGTGCGTCACGACGACCACGTGGTCGATCCCGCCCGGAGGCTTCCCGTCCCAGCCGTCCGTCATGTCGAAGACGTGGCGGCCGACGATTGTCGCCCCGATCTAGTCCCAGTACGGCCGGGTGTAGTCGTAGGACGTCTGCGACACCTTCACCTCGCCGCTCTCGTCCAACGGGACGTCACCGCTGGACAACCATTCGAACAGCGGTCCGGGCTGGTCATTCTCGTCCGCGACGAAGCCGTCCACCGACACCGAGCTGTACATGACCACCTTGCCCACGGGGCTCTCCTCTGCTTTGGGATGCCCCTAAATTAGCGTGTCGTGAGCTGTCGCTCTTGTAAGAAATCAATCCGCCGGCAGCGGCCAGCCGTCCAGCGCGTGGCCGGGATGTTCGCGCAGGAACCGCCGCCGGACTTCGACGTACCGGGTCGGCGTGAGCCCGGTGAACGCCCGGAACTCGTGGCCGAAGTGGGCCTGGTCGAAGTAGCCTGCGCCACCGGCGAGGTCGCCCCAGTCGATCGGAACGGCGGGGTTGATCGCGAACACGGTGGCGGCGAAGCGGTAGGTGCGGGCCAGCCGCTTCGGCGTGACGCCGATGAGCTCCTTGAACCGCTGTGCCAGATGAGTGCTGCTGACACCGGCTGCCACGCTCAGGTCGCCAATCGCCACCGCACCGCTGGTCGCCGCGATGACGCTGCTCGTATGGCTGACCAGCCCCAGGCCGGCGGTCTCGCACAGCCGTCGCATCAGCTCCTCCTCGAGCAGCGTCAGCATCTCGTGCGGTCCGTCCGCCGTGGCCAGCCGGTCTCGCAGCTCAGCAATGGCGGGCCGGCCCCAAACCTGCTCTACCGTCACCGGCCGGTCACACAGCTCGGCCGCGGGCATCGGCAGGAACGGCGCCAGCCCCCACGGCTTGAAGTGCACGCCGACGGACCGGGTCCGGCGTGGGTAGCCGAACTCCAACGCGCGGGTGGGCGTGGTGACCACGCAGCCGTCGGCGTACTCGGCCGTCTCGATGTCGGTGCCGGCGCGGATGCGGAACGGCGCCCCGAGGTTGACGATGAGCAACGCCGCCGGCATCGGCGGCAGCGTCAGCCGGGCGTACGGCGGCGCACCCTCCAGGTAGTAAAGGTCGTCGATCAGCCCGTCCAGCGGCGGTCGCGACACTCTGGACACGTACTCCACGCGCACAGCATCGCCGACGCCCCGCCGGCATCGCGCGCCGGGACCCTCTGTGGCAACCTTGAAGGAGGCGGCCTGAGCTGCTGAAACTCTGACCCGTGAGGGCGTGCAAGGAGATCCACCCCCGTGACATTGCATCATCCGGAACCCGACCCCGAGGTACCAGCAAAGCCCCGAACAAGGACATACACCGCCGCGTACAAGGCGCGGATCCCGGCCGAGTACGAGACCCTCGACAAGGCCGGCAAGGGTGCCCTGCTTCGTCGGGAAGGCCTGTACACGTCGCTGCTCGCGGCGTGGAAGCACCAGCGTGACGCCGGCGCCCGCGAGGCCCTGGCCAAG
>NZ_JAEVHJ010000242.1:0-10312 GCF_016802855.1 Micromonospora sp. ATA51
GCCCATCTCATGGGGCAGGGTCCAGGGTGGCCGGTTGTACGGGCATGTCGTGGCCCATCTGCTGTACGAGAAGTTCTTCTTGATCTCCTTTGCGAAGATGCCGTCCCGCCCCTGGAAACGGGAGTGAAACTCACCGGGATTCAGGCCGAGCACCACCATCCGCGGCGTGTGCTCCAGACCGAGAAGGCCACCGTGGTACGGCTCCGGAAAACCCTCACGGGTCACTTCGCCGGGACCGACACCCACATAGGAGTCGAACCAGCCCTCCAGCCATGGCGGTAGTTGATCTTCGCCGTTGAGCCACGCCGCGATGTGGGCGTCCCATAAGGCCGCAACCCGCTCCCGTGCCGAGGTCGTCATGACGAAAAGCTAGCGATGAGCCTCTGGCAAAGCCAGGACGCAACGCGAACAATTCAGGATGTGACCGAGAAGTTGCACCAACTGGCAGAGCTGCTGCGGGCCCGCGACGACCTGAATGCCGCAATAGCGGGGTTGACCGGGCGGTCCGCCCGGCAGGGCGACATCGGGGAGTTCGTGGCGGCACAGATCTTCGACATCCAACTCGCCGGGAACGCCGTCCAGGCCGGACACGATGGAACGTTCAGATCGGGCCCATTGGCCGGCCGGACCGTCAACGTCAAGACCTACGGCGATGCCTTCACCGGCCTGGACATCAGCCCACATGGCTGCGACTTCTACCTGATCTTCAGCGGGCCACGACGGCCCGCCGGCGTCGTGCATCATCAATGGCAGGTCTCTGCCGTCTACCTCTTCGACACCCTCCGCCTGCTCGACACATTGAACCGCCGAGGCGTTAAGATCGGCATAGCGACCAGCATTCGGCGGGCGGACCTCGACGCGGCCCAGATCTTCCCCGACACAAACCCGGCATCCCCGCTGCGTCTGACGTCCGCACAGATCACCCTGTTATCGCTCTTCGGCTCGCAGGTCGCTTCCCGTCCCGCCGCCGACCAGCCAGGCAGTGATATCAACTGCCAGGATTCTTGATGTCATCGGAGCTGACTCGCTGCCGCCAGAGAGGTCCCTGACCATGCCACGAACGAACCTGCACATCGACGACGACCTGCTCGCGGCAGCGTCGAAGATCCTCGGTACCACGACGAAGAAGGCGACGGTCAACGCCGCTCTTGAGGCCGTGGTCAACCGGGAGAAGCGACGCGAGTTCGCCGACTGGCTCAAGACCGGCGGGCTTCCCGACCTGACCAGCCTGGGTGGTGCCTCCCGGCGCAGTTGAGTGATCGGAGCGATCAACCCCAGAAGATCGCTGTCGGGTCCCGATCGAGTTCGTCGAGAAGGTCCGCCATGTTGCTTGTGGGCGGGATCAGGTCGTACCGATGGAACCGGAGGTTGCGGTCCCGGTAGTACAGCGTCCAGGTCCCGGTGTTCTTGGTGTACCGGAGGCGCGCGACGGGAAGCCGCGTCCACTCCGACCCCACGTCGGCTCGCCACGGGGCCCGACACTCGACGATCGTCAGGTGGCGGGCCGCCTCCTCACACTCAATCCGCACCTGGTCACGGAGCCGCTCCGGGACACGCTGGTGGCACCACTGACGCGCCTGGGCCACATCCCCTTCCGGTAGCCCCTGAGGTGCCGCCATTTCGACCTCCCGCCAAATCAAGTCGACCAGCGCGGCGCGTCAGGACGCGGCCACCGCGCTGCGGTGAGCGTTGACGACCCAGGCGTCTGGTAGGGCGATCCATTCGTTGTCGCCCACCCGCACCACCGCACCGTCCAGCTTCGGCAGCAGCGCCGGATCCTCCATGGGGCAGAGCAGCCACACGCCCCCCGCCCCACCGCGCGCCGCGTCGGCCAGCTCGTAGAGCCGCTCCATCGCCCGGTACCGCGCCAATACCGCCGCGTCGTGCAGCAGCACCGGCCCCGCCTCGGCCGACAGCTCGGCGCGCAGCTCCGGCGCGGCCAACTGCCACGCCCGCTCGACGTACTCGCCCAGCTTGATCGCGCCCCTGGAGCCGGGCGGCGCGATGTCCGCCCCGACCACCGTCTCCCAGGTCGGCTTGGGGTGCGCGTCGACCAGGGCGTGCAGGTGGCCCAGGAAGCGGGCCGCCACGTTGACCGGACGGGCGTCGAAGCGCCGGACCAACTCCTCCCGCGCCAGGCCGTACCGGGACAGTCGTACCGTCAGCGCCCGGAACCCGCCGGAGGACCTCGCGCCGGTCAGCCGCTCCTCGGCTCGCATCGCCGCCGCCAGCTCCGGCGACTCGGCCGTCCACCGGCTCGGCGCGACGGTCACGGACGGGCGCCGCTGCATGATCGACATGGAGGACGACGCGTTGCGGGGCGGCGGCGGGACGTACCGGTCGCGGTCCCAGCGCAGCTCGAAGCCGGCCTCGGCGAGCAGCCGGTCCAGCTTCGGGTGCGGCGGCAACGGATCCAGCTCCGGGAAGCGCGTCCGCACCCGTTGGGTCACCTGCTCCGGCGTCAGCCCGCGACCCCCGTCGGGCGAGGCGGCCGGGGGCACCACGCCGGCCTGGGCCAGCCGCAGCGCGCGTACCGGATCGAGGTCGCGCGGGTAGAGCTCCAGCCGCGCGGTCGCGGCGGCCCGCTCCGAGGCCACCGCGGCGAGCAGCACCCGTCGCCGCTCGTCGATCGCGTCGGCCGCGCCGCCGGGCGCGGTCACCGCCGCGAGGGTACGCAGCACCGTCGCCGGGCTGGGCAGCACCTCGCTGGCGGCGAGCTTGTCGGCGGCCTTGCCGAGCGCGTCGGCGTAGTCGAGCAGCGCCGGCGCGGCCGGGGTGTCCGGCGCGTCGTCCTCGCCGGCTTCGAGGGCCACCAGCAGCCGGTCACCGCGCGGGTGCGGCTTGCCGTTGATGTCGGCACGGGCGTGCCGGCGCAGCAGCAGGCGCGGCTCGTCGGCGAGCGCGTCGACCTCCACGGCGGCCCGTACCGCGGCGACCGCCACCGCGAGACGCAGCGCGTCCCCGGTACGCACCGAGCCGCGGCTGCTCAGCAGGGCCGCGGCCAACTCGGCGACGCCCATCACCCGGCCGCCGTCGCGCAGCAGCTCGATGATCTGGGTACGCACGCTGCCGACCACCGGGATGTCGTCCCAGCGCTTGCGCTGCTTGCCGAGGATCTGCGCGATCCGGGCGGGAGTGACACCGAGCGGCTTGGCCACCTGCGGGTGCTGCGGCCACAGCGGCAGGTCCGGCAGGGCGCCGGTGGCGTCGGGCAGGTGCAGCGCCAGCCGGGTGGCCTCGACGTCGTTGGGGTTCCGGCTGGCCGGGACGAGCAGGGTGGCGATAGCGTCCAGTCCGACGCGTACCAGATCGGGGTCGCCGTCCCCGGCGGCGGCCTCGGAGGCCACCTCCTCCGTCGCTGCCTTGCGGGCGGCGGGCGTGGTGGGAATGGTCTCCCGCTCCCCCAGCCGGCCGCGCCACTCCTTGACCCGGCGCTGCAGCTCCTGGCGGGTCTTGGCGCCCAGGCCGGGCAGGTGGGCGAGCTTGTTGGCGACGGTGAGCAGCTCGCCGACGGTGGTGGCGTCGAGGCGGTGGGCGGCGGAGACGGCGCGCGGGGTGAGCCCGGCGGCCTCCAGGGCCGTCGCGCGGGTCGCCTTGGTGGCGGCCTCGTCGCGGGCGGCCTCGGCGGCCTTCTCGTCCGGTTCGTCGGCCTCGATCTCGGGGTGGTCGGTGCCGACGGGGGCGCTCGCGTCGGAGCGGCGGAACACCTGCTGCCAGGCGTCGCGCATGTCCTTGAGCGAGGCGAACCGCTGGCGGTGGTCGCGGTGCAGGGCACGCTGGAGGAAGTCCACCAAGCCGTCGCGGATCGCCGGGTCGAACGCCTCGACGGCGAGCACCGGCGGGCCCTCGGTCAGCTGCGGCTCGGTTCCGCCGTCACCCCACACGGGCAGCTCGCCGGAGGCCATCTCGTGCAGGGTGACCCCGAGGGCGTACCACTCGGCGTGCTTGTCGTAGCCGGGCCGGTTCGCGGTGCCGAGGAACGGGTCGAGGTAGCGCGGGGTGCCGGCGGCGATCTCCTTGACCGAGACGCCGGCCAGGGAGAAGTCGAAGAGCACGAGCTGCTTGGTGCGGTTGGGGCGCACCCGGATGGCGATGTTGTCCGGCTTGATGTCCCGGTGGTAGACGCCCTCCCCCTCCAGGTAGTCGAGGGCGCCGAACAGGTAGTCGCTGTAGGTCTCCAGCTCGTCGACGGTGAGCCGGCCGTCGTCGCGCAGCTTGCGGGCCAGGGTGCGGTCACCGGCGTGCTCCAGCACGACGACCGTGCGGGTGCCGATCTGCAGCGGCTCCGGCCGGGCCAGCCGGATCACCCGCGAGTCGGTGAGCGGGCCGAGCACCCTCGCCTCGTGCGCCAGGCGGGCGCCCTTCTCGTCGGAGAGCCCGACCTTGAGCACCTCCTCCCGGCGGGTGCGCTCGTTGAAGCCGAGGAACGCCCGGCAGGTCGAGCCGGTGCCGAGGCTCCGGACGATCTTCCACTCGCCGACCCGGTCGCCGCCGCGCGCCTCGAGGGGGTCGACCTGCTCGGGCTCAGGCTCCTCCGGGTGCACCGACGTCGGCGGCGGTGCGGTCAGCTCCTCCTCGACCACCTGGAGCATTTCGACGAACTCGGCCACGGTGGTCAGGCGCTGGGTCGGCACCGGGGCGGTGGCCGCCTGGATCAGCTCGTCGGCGAACTCGGTGATTCCGTCGGCGATCGCGGAGGCGCGTAGCCCGTTGTCCCGGGCCAGCCGGGTGAGCAGCTCGGCACGCTTTGCGGCCGGCGGCTGGCCGGTCAGGATCAGGTAGCTCAACGCGCCCAGGCCGAAGACGTCCATCGCGACCGCGTCCGGCTTTGGCGCGGTCAGCTCCGGCGCGAGGTACGCCTCGGCCGAGCGCTCGATGTGCGTGGCCGCGTGCGTGGAGAGGGTGACCGGGTCGCCGCTGCTGCCCCCGCCGCTTCCGTCGACCCCGCGGGTCGCCGCCTGCCAGTCGCTGAGCTGCAGCTGAGGAGTCAGCCAGGCCTCGTCCTCGCTGCCACCCCGCCGCCGGCGTCCCGGGCTGACCAGGACGCTGCGCGCCGACAGGGCGCGGTGGTGCAGCCGCCGACGGTGCGCGTACGCCACCGTCTCGGCGAGCTGGCGGATCATCGCCAGCCGGCTCAGCGCGTCGAGGCGGTCGCCGTACTGGGCCATGTAGTGGTCGAGGCGGATCGAGCGGGGGTCGTACCGGAAGATCAGCGCCGGCCCGGCCTCGTGCGACTCCATCGAGTCGACCTGGACGATGCCGGGGTGATTGATGCCGTGCAACACCTGCATCTCGCGCTTGGCGGCGCGTTCGATGCTCGCCCGCTCGGCCTGCACCGCATTGCGCTCGACCAGGTAGATCCGGATCCGGCGGCGCTCGCGTTCGAGGTCGCGGTGGCGGGCCTCGTGGTCCTGCCAGGTCGGCCCGATGTCGAACGGGCGGGGGGCCAGCTTCCAAGCGCCGATCTCGTAGTGCCGGCGGCTGCGGGCGATGCCGACCTCTTCCAGCAGGCCCGGCAGCGCCGCGGACATCTCCTTGGTGACCCGCTGCTGCTCGTCCTGCGGCGGGCGCTTCAGGATCGAGCCGATGGTCGGCAGCTGGCCCGGCTGGTGGCCGGGCGCCGGCTCAGGGCCGTAGATGTTGTGCAGGTGGTAATCGGAGAGTTCGACCTGCAGCCCCGGCTTGGACAGGAACACCGCCGCCTGCACGAAGGGAATCTTGACTGGCTTGCCCTTGCGGCGGGCGGCGGCGACCTGGAGCAGGGACTTGAGCTTCTTCGCCTTCATGTCCGCCAGGTGGAGCGGATTGTCGAAGGTGCGGGTGCCGCTCGGCCCGTTCAGGATCCAGTTCGAGCCGCTGGAAACCAGCCGTCCGTTCAGGCTCTTGATCTCGATGAGGTAGAGCCCGCCCGGTCCCGCCACCAGCAGGTCGACCTCGTAGGGGTGACCGGTCTGGGCGGTGAAGGTGAAGTTCGACCAGGCCCGGTAGGGCTCGGTGTCCGGCAGCAGCGCCTGGACGTACGCCAGCGCCTCCCGCTCGTGCGCGAACTGCGACGGCGTGATCGTCGTCCACCGACCCTCCTGCATGCGAGAGATCCTAAGCTCACGCCGCACCGAGCCCGCTCACCGGACCGAACCGGGCGGTGCAGCACCAGGGCGAAAGCAGGCGGTCTCGCGACCGCCTGCCCGCCTGACCCGGCTCACCGGACAAGCAACTCCTCGACCTGCAGCGTCGACTCGGGCTGGGCGGCCGTCGGCACGGTACGCCCGCCGGACCAGAGCACCCGGGCGACGATCCCCGGCGCGAAGAGCCCCGGCGGCGGGGTCATCAGGTTCGCGACGCTGAGGAAGCGCCGCCCGACGACGGCGTGCCGCGCGGCGGCGACGTGCAGCCGGGCGACATACCCGTTGAGGAAGCGGGTCCGGCGGCTGCGTGGCCCGACCACCGTCGGGTAGCGCAGGTCGGCGCCGACCGCCATGTCCCACGGCACGTCCACCACCTTGGCCGCCCCGGCGAAGAAGCGGCGCGGCAGCTCCCGCCGGCCCTGCCGGAGGCAGTCGCGCAGCACCATCGCCTCCACCGCGGCCACCGTCATGCCCTGCCCGTACGCCGGGTTGAAGCTGCACACCGCGTCGGCGACCGCGATGAAGCCCTCCGGCAGCCGGGCGAGGTGCTCGTAGCGCCGCCGCACGCTGGTGGGCAGCCGCATTCGCTTCGGCGGGCCGAGCGGTTCGGCCCGGCTGAGCAGCGCGTGCAGTTCCGGGGCGGGCAGCCGGCCGGCGAAGGCGAGGAAACCGTCCGGGTCGACCGGCGGGGCCTGGCCCGGGCCGACGCCGAGCAGCGTCACCATCCACCGGTCGCCCTCGGCCGAGATGGCCACCCCGCCGTACGGGGCAGCCGGCGACGGGCTGCTGATGAAGGCGGCGAAGTCGGCGTCGCCCGGGGTGCGGCGGTAGTCGCGGGAGACGTACACGGTGCCGGGATCCACCCGGTCCTCGACGGCCGGCTGGTAGCCGAGCTCGGCGAGCCAGGTGGGGCCGCGGTTGCCGCGACCGGTCGCGTCCACCACCAGGTCGGCGTCGTGGTGCTGCTCCTCCCCGCCCCGGGGCAGGATCCGCGCGCCGGTGACCGTGCCGCCGTCGGCGTCGGCGAGCAGCCCCAACGCCTCGCATCCGTCGTGGATCTCCACGTTCGGCAGCGCGCGGACCCGGTCCCGGACGTACCCCTCCAGTGCGCGCCGGCTGACGCACAGCCCCTGCAGTCCCGAGGCGACCCGGGGGATCCGGTGGCCGTCGTTGACCCAGAGACAGTCCCGCTGGATGTCGATGGCGAGGGCGCCCTGGCCGGTCAGGTCGGCGGTCAGGCCGGGGAAGAGCTCCTCCAGGACCTGGCGGCCCCGGGCGAGCAGGCCGTGCGAGTGCTCGCTCTGCGGCACGCCCTTGCGGTCGGCGACCTCCGCCGGCAGCTCGTCCCGGTCGAAGACGGTCACCTTCGTGTACGACTCGCTCAGGACCCGCGCGGCGAGCAGCCCGCCGATGCTCGCGCCGAGGACGATCGCCCGCCCGGTCTCATTCGTGGTGGACACGGTTGACTCCGTTTCTTCACATTGGTGTCCTCAGTGAGCGGCACGACGGGCGGGGCGGAAAGGCGAATTGACGGACGGCTAGCTGACACACGTTTCCCCGTGAGCCGTTCCGACCTTCTCCAGCCCGTCGAAGGCGGGACTCGCAGCGGCGAAATTCCCTGCTCACAGCCGGTTTCCGGCCGCTGTCGACAGGCGTGGTGAGCGATATCTCAGTCGTTTATCGGTCAATCTGATTCGGTTTTCAGAACGCCGAAAGGATGACGGTGCGACCAGGCCGACCGGCTATTCCAGGAAGGCCGAAAGGTGACGCCTGCGGGCGATCGTCCGAGGCGCCGGTCGCGCCGGCAGCGGCGCCGGGACGCGAGTGGCGGCACCGCTTCGGCGGTGAAGGCGAGGTATCAGCAGGAGTCGCAGGCGCCACTGACCGGAAGCTGGACGAAGCAGGTCGGGCAGAGCGGGCGCCGGGGCTGCGGCGTTCGCGCGCGGACCGCCGCTGCAGCCTCGGCGACAACGCCGGCTGCCCACCGTCCGGGGGCAACGGCGCGCCGAAGCGGCGGTAACAGGCCAGGCGCGAAACAGCGGCGTGCTCCTCCCGCGCCATCTCGTTCTCTGCGGCGGGCTCACCCCATACTCGGAGCACCTCGTCGTACCCTCCGCCCACCATCCCGTCGTCTACCCGGACGACGAGGGCGGACAGCGGCGGCTCGCCACGGCGGCGCGACTCGTGGATCACCCGGTTGAGCACCTCGCCGATCCAGTTCTGCAGCAGCGCGGAGGTTTGGATGCCTGAGGCGGCGAAGAGCCGGTCCCGCAGCTCACCGTAGGTGATCGTGGCGTGGTAGGTCTGCGCGATGCCGATCAGAATGTCGTACGCGTGGACTGCCCAGATATCCCAAGCTTCCCGGGCTGCGATGCGCTCGCCGTTGTCCCGCCAGTACCCGCGCTCTTCCGCCACGGTCGCCTCCTTCCGGGCCGGACCATGAGTGGCGGACCCGAGGGCAGCGTACGGGCGAGGTGACGGTTCCCGCTCGCCCGCACGCTGACCGATACCGCTGGCGGCGCCCCGGCTCGGGCTAGTGCGTTGACCACAAACGTTGGCCGGGTTGGTCGGGGTTGGGAAATGTCGTAGGGGTGGTGTTGGCTTCGGTTCGTGCCTCGCCGTCGGGATCCCGCCTTGCCGCGGGTCGTGCATCGCACGGCCCGGGTTGCTGTGCGGGTGACGCCTGGGCAGCGGCGGCGGTGTTTCGGGCTGCTGCGCTCCGCCGGTGACCTGTGGGCGTGTGTGCTGGAGGTCAACGCGTGGCGCCGCCGCCGCGGCGGCGCGCCGCTGGTGGGCTATCAGCAGTTGTGCCGGGAGCTGTCCGCGTCCGGGCCGGGCACCTTCGGAGACCTGGACACCACAGGTGCCCGGTCGGTGTTGCGCCGGTTCTCCGATGCGTGGTTCGCGGCGGCGAAACGCCGCACCGCCGGTGACCTGTCGGCCCGGTTCCCGCGTCGGCGGCGGGGCTTGGTGCCGGTGCGCTGGTACCACGGCACGTTCACCCTCGACGGACTTCGGGTCCGGATCCCGACCGCCAGAGGCGCGTCCCCGTTGTGGGTGCGCCTGGCGCGGGAGGTGCCGTATCCGGTCGAACAGGTCCGGTCGGTCACCCTGCTCTGCGAAGGCGGCCGCCTGTTCCTCGACGTCACCGCCGAGGTCCCGGTGACGGTCTACCCACCCGGTGAACAACCGGACCCGGCCCGGGTCGCCGGGGTGGATATGGGAATCATCCACCCCTACGCCGTGGCCGGCCCCGACGGGGAGGGGTTGCTGGTGTCCGGGCGGGCGATCCGCGCCGAACACCGCATGCACCTCGCCGACACCAAGGCCCGCCGCCGAGCTGTGGCCCGGCAGGCGCCGAAACCGGGTGAGAAGGGATCCCGGCGGTGGCGCAAGTACCGTCGCCGGGCCCGCCTGGTCGAGGGCCGGCATCGACGCCGGGTTCGGCAGGCCCAGCACGAGGCCGCCCGTAGCGTCGTGTCCTGGGCGGTGGGTCAGCGGGTGGGTGTGCTGCACGTGGGTGATCCTCGCGGGGTGTTGGACCGTCCTGCTGGACGGCGGCACAACCTGCGGCTGCGGCAGTGGCAGATCGGCCGGCTCCTCCAAGTCCTCACCGACAAGGCCACCCTCGCCGGCATCACCGTCCACCTGGTCGACGAACGCGGCACCTCCTCGACCTGCCCCGCCTGCCACCGCCGGGTACCGAAACCCCGCGGACGGACCCTGTCCTGCCCGCACTGCTCATTCTCCGGCCACCGCGACCTCGTCGCGGCGGCCATCATCGCCACCCGCACCCCGGGCGGCGGACCCACCACCCCGACAGCGGTCGTGCTGCCGGAGGTGGTCACGCACCGTCGAGCCGGCCGACACCTGCCCGGTACCGGACGGTCCCGACGTGACCCCCGCCGCCCACCCCGGGCGGCGCGAGGATCAGTTGGCCCGCGGAGGCCCGCCCCACCCACAGGTGGTGGGGAGTCGCTCGCCCCCAAGGCGAGGATCCACAACACCCACCGCAAACCCGGTGAACGTTAGTGGACACCGCACCAGTGAGGCTCCGCCTCGGACCGCCGAGGTGGGTGGTTGGGCTGGGGCTGGTCGGGCCGCTGGTGGTGGGTTCATCCTGGCAACCGTAGGTGCGGTTGCGGAGGATGGTCATGGCCTCGCGTGTGGTGAGAACGAAAACGGTG
>NZ_JAEVHJ010000243.1:0-10311 GCF_016802855.1 Micromonospora sp. ATA51
CGCTTCGGCCGCCGGCGGCCGGGTCGGCCGCACGGTCCGGGCCGGTGGCGGCAGCGACGGGGTCGGGAAGCGGGACGGCGAGGGCCGGACGGGCGGAGGCGCACCGGCGCCGAGCACCGACAGGTCGGACCCGGGCTCCGGGTACTCCAGGAAGGCGTCCTCATCGGACTCGTACCGATACACCATGTGGCCCACAGTAAGGCCGATTTCCCCTTTAGAGGGTAATATTGGGAAATTCTGGCGAAGGTGGCGTGGCGTGCTGTCCGCCACGCCGTCGACGGGCCCACATCGGGCCGGTGCGACAATGCCGGACGTGACCGGCGACCACTACTTCACCGCTGAACCCACGACCGCCGCCCAGCCGCGCGAGGTCGAGTTCTCCGTCGCCGGGCGCGACTTCACCCTCACCTCGGCCGGCGGCGTCTTCTCCGCCGACCGCCTCGACCCCGGGACCGCCGTGCTGCTGCGCAAAGCGGAGCTGCCGGCGCCCGGCGCCGCCGGGCCGCTGCTCGACCTGGGCTGCGGATTCGGCCCGATCACCTGCGTGCTCGCCACCTGCGCCCCGGACGCCACTGTCTGGGCGGTCGACGTCAACGAGCGGGCCCGCGCGCTCACCGCCGCCAACGCCGCCCGGGTCGGCGTGGCCGACCGGGTGCGGGTGGCCGCCCCGGACGACGTACCCGCGGACCTGACCTTCGCCGAGCTCTGGTCCAACCCGCCGATCCGGATCGGCAAGGCCGAGCTGCACGAGCTGCTGCGCCGCTGGCTGCCCCGGCTCGCCCCGGACGGCGTCGCCTGGCTGGTCGTCGCCCGCCACCTCGGCGGCGACTCGCTGCACCGCTGGCTCGTCGAGCAGGGCTGGCAGGTGGAACGGCACGCCAGCCAGAAGGGCTACCGGGTGCTGCGGGTCACCCGGTAATCGAGTGTCGCCCACCCCGGGCACTCCGGCAGGATGCCGGCGTGGGATACGTGGACGTGGCAGCGGTCGGGCACATCCTGCCCGACGGTCGGGAACTCTTCTCCGACGTGTCGTTCCGGGTCGGCGAGGGCGCCAAGGTGGCCCTGGTCGGGCCGAACGGCGCCGGCAAGACGACCCTGCTGCGGATGGTCGCCGGTGACCTGCCGGTGAAGACCGGCGCGGTCGCCCGCTCCGGCGGCCTCGGCGTGATGCGGCAGTTCGTCGGCATGATCGGGGACGACACCACGCTCGCCGACCTGGCGCTCACGCTCGCCCCGCCGGCACTGCGCGACGCCGGCCGCCGGCTCGTCGCCACCGAGGCGGCCATGTGCGACGCCGAGGTCCGCGGCAAGTACAGCACCGCCGCCGGCAAGGCCCAGCTCGCGTACGCGGACGCGCTCGCGGCCTGGGGCGAGGCCGGCGGGTACGACGCCGAGGTGCTCTTCGACACCGTCGCCACCATCGTGCTCGACCTGCCGTGGGACGCCGCCCGCGACCGTCCGGTGCGGACCCTCTCCGGCGGCCAGCAGAAGCGCTTCGCCCTGGAACTGCTGCTCCGCGGCACCGACGAGGTGCTGCTCCTCGACGAGCCGGACAACTTCCTCGATGTGCCCGGCAAGCGGTGGCTGGAGGCGCGGCTGCGCGAATCCGGTAAGTCGGTGCTGTACGTCTCGCACGACCGGGAGCTGCTGGCGCAGACCGCCGACCGGGTGGTCGCGGTCGAGGGCGGCAGCGCCTGGGTGCACCCGGGCGGCTTTGCGAGCTGGCACGAGGCGCGGGTGGCCCGGCACGCCCGCCTCGACGAGCTGCGCCGCCGCTGGGACGAGGAACACCAGAAACTGCGCGAGCTGATGCTGATGTACAAGCAGAAGGCGGCGTACAACGACGGGATGGCCTCGCGGTACCAGGCCGCGCAGACCCGGTTGCGCAAGTTCGAGGAGGCAGGGCCGCCGCCCGTGCCGCCGAAGGACCAGGACATCCGGATGCGCCTCACCGGCGGGCGGACCGGCAAGCGCGCGGTGGTCGCCGAGCAGCTCGAGCTCGACGGCCTGACCTACCCCTTCGACCTGGAGATCTGGTACGGCGACCGGGTCGCCGTGCTCGGCGCGAACGGGACGGGGAAGTCCCACTTCCTCCGGCTGCTCGCCCGGGGCGGCACCGACCCGGAACCGGCCAACACCCCGGTGGACGGGGCGGGCGCGCTCGCGCCCGTCGCCCACGACGGGCTGGTGCGGCTCGGCGCCCGGGTCCGGCCCGGGCACTTCTCGCAGACCCACGACCGGCCCGAGCTGATGGCGAAGACGCTGGTCGACATCCTCTGGCGGGGCGACGAGCACCGCGCCGGGATGGACCGGCACGCGGCCATGGCCGCGCTCAGCCGGTACGAGTTGGCCGGCCAGGGTGACCAGCGGTTCGGCACCCTCTCCGGTGGGCAGCAGGCGCGGTTCCTGGTGCTGCTGCTGGAGCTTTCCGGGGCGACCCTGCTGCTGCTCGACGAGCCGACGGACAACCTCGACCTGGCCTCCGCCGAGGCGCTGGAGGCGGGGCTGGCCGCGTTCGAGGGGACCGTGATCGCGGTGACCCACGACCGCTGGTTCACCCGCTCGTTCGACCGGTTCGTGCTGTTCCGGGGCGACGGCGAGGTGGTGGAGACGGTCGAGCCGGTCTGGGACGTGAAGTGATCGGCGCGGTGCGGGCCGTCCGGCCGAGGGCGGGCCGGCGGTTGGCGACTGCGCGGGTGGGCCCGGACGGGCGGGCATAGGGTGGATCTCGTGACTGAGATGAACTACCGCCGGCTGGGCGACTCCGGGCTCGTGGTGTCCGTGGTCGGCATCGGCTGCAACAACTTCGGCCGGAAGCTCGACCTCGACGACACCCGAGCGGTGGTCGACGCCGCCCTCGACGCCGGGATCAACTTCTTCGACACCGCGGACATCTACGGCGAGCCGCAGGGCAGCTCGGAGGAGCTGCTCGGCCAGGCGCTCAAGGGCCGCCGGGACGACGTGGTGGTCGCCACCAAGTTCGGCATGGACATGCACGGCCGCAACGGCCCGGACTTCGGCGCCCGCGGCGCCCGCCGCTACATCGCCCGCGCCGTCGAGGCGTCGCTGCGCCGGCTCGACACCGACCACATCGACCTGTACCAGATGCACGAGCCCGACCCGGGCACCCCGATCGACGAGACCCTCGCCGCCCTGGACGACCTGGTCCGGGCCGGCAAGGTGCGCTACCTCGGCAACTCCAACTTCGCCGGCTGGCAGATCGCCGACGCCGACTGGACCGCCTCGTCCCAGGGGCGGACCCGCTTCATCTCCGCGCAGAACCACTACTCGCTGCTGGAGCGGTCCGTCGAGGCCGAGGTGATCCCCGCGTGCGAGCGGTTCGGCCTGGGCATGCTGCCGTTCTTCCCGCTCGCTAACGGCCTGCTCACCGGCAAGTACAAGCGCAACGAGGCCCCGCCCGCCGGCAGCCGGCTCTCCGGCGGCGGCCGGTACGCCGAGCGCCTGGCCGCCGCCGACTGGGACACCATCGAGGCGCTCGAGGCGTACGCCGCGGAGCGCAGGGTCAACATGCTCCAGGTGGCCATCGGCGGGCTGGCCGCCCGGCCGGCGGTGACCTCGGTGATCGCCGGCGCCACCACGCCCGAGCAGGTGCGCGCCAACGCCGAGGCGGGCGCCTGGCAGCCGACCGACGAGGACCTCGACGCCCTGGACGCCATCCTCTGACCCGCCCGCACCCCCCCGCCGCGCGCCGTGCCCGCCGCCCAACCGTGGGCGGCCGGGCATTTCGCGCTGCCGACCACCACGCCATCGCCCAGGTGAGCAGCCCGTCGGCGACGGCCCGACTGCCGCGGGACGGCAGGAACGACAGCCGTCGGGGCACGCGCGGGGCCGAAGGCATCCGGACAGCATGGCGTGAGCGGACGGTCACCCGCTGCCCCTGCCGTCGACTCCGGACGGTCAGTGGGAAAAGCGGACCCCCGCCCTTGGCGGATCCGCCCGTCCGTCGTACGGTAGGCCGCAAGTAACCCACGGGAGCCCGGTGCACCGGGCTGAGAGGGGGGCTGAAGCCCCCGACCGTCGAACCTGATCCGGGTAATGCCGGCGCAGGGAGGAGTGTTGCCGTGCCGTCTCTGGGACGACTGCATCTGATCACCGACACCCGGCCGGGGCGGGACCCGCTCACCGTGCTGCGGGCCGCCCTGCCGGTTGCCCGCGCCGAGCTGGTCGTCCAGGTCCGCGTCGAGGACGACGCCACCGACCGCCAGGCGTACGAGCTGGCCCGCCGGGTGGTCGCGCTCTGCCGGCCGTACGGGGCGACGTGCCTGGTCAACGACCGGCTGCACGTGGCGCTCGCGGTCGACGCCGCGGGCGGCACGTCGGCGCGGACGACCTGCCGGTGCGGGCGGCCCGTCGGGTGCTCGGCTCCGCCGCGGTGCTCGGGGTGACCGCCCGGGAGCCGGGGAGCGCCGCCGAGGCGGTCGCCGCCGGGGCCAGCTACCTGGGCGTGGGCCCCTGCCACGCCACCACTACGAAGACCGGGCTGCCCGCGCCGATCGGCCCCGCCGGGGTGCGCGCGGTCGCCGCGGCGGTGGACGTTCCGGTGATCGCCATCGGCGGGGTGACGCCGCGAGCGTGCCGGCGCTGCGGGCCGCCGGGGCGTACGGGGTGGCGGTGGTCGGAGCGCTCTCCGGGGCCGCGGATCCGGCCCGGGCCACCGCCGAGTTGCTCGGGGCGCTGACGTGCTGACCCGACCGGACGTCGCCGTGGTGGGGGCGGGACCGGTCGGGCTGGCGATCGCCTGGCGCTGCGCGTCGCGGGGGCTGCGGGTGGTCGTGCACGATCCGGCCCCGGGTTCCGGGGCGTCGCACGTTGCGGCCGGGATGCTCGCGCCGGTCGCCGAGGCGTACTTCGGGGAGCGCGAGCTGACCGGGCTGCTCGCCGAGTCCGCCGCCCGCTGGCCGGGCTTCGCCGCCGAGCTGACCGACGCCGCCGGCACCGGATTCGGGTACCGCACGGAGGGCACGCTGGTGGTCGGGTTGACCGGCGACGACCTGGCCGAGGCGCGCCGGCTGTGGTCGTACCAGCAGGGGTTGGGGCTGCCGATCACGCCGCTGCGCCCGTCGGAGCTGCGGGAGCGCGAACCGGCGCTGGCGCCGCGGGTGCGCGGCGGCGCGGTCGCCACCGGCGACCACCAGGTCGACCCGCGGCGGCTGGTCGCCGCGTTGCGGGCGGCGGCCGAGCAGGCCGGGGCGACGCTGGTGCTGGGCCGGGTCGACCGGCTGTCCGACGTGGACGCGGGCGTCACCGTGGTGGCGGCCGGCTGCGGGGCGGCGGCGCTCACCGGGCTGCCGGTCCGGCCGGTGAAGGGGCAGGTGCTTCGGCTCCGCGCGCCCGGTCGCGGCACGCCGGGCTTCCGGCACGTGATCCGGGGGTACGCGGACGGCGAGTCGGTCTACCTGGTGCCCCGGGACACCGGCGAGGTGGTGGTCGGGGCGACCGTCGAGGAGCGTGCCGACACCGAGGTGACCGCCGGCGCGGTGCTGCGGCTGCTCCGCGCCGCCGTCGACCTGCTGCCCGAGCTGACCGAGTACGACCTGGTCGAGGCGTCCGCCGGGCTGCGGCCCGGTACGCCGGACAACGCGCCGGTCATCGGGCGGCTGCCCGGCCGGCCCGGCGTGCTCGCCGCCACCGGGCACCACCGGCACGGCATCGTGCTCACCCCGGTCACCGCCGACCTGGTCACCGAGCTGATCGTCACCGGCGAGGCGGACCCGCTGCTGGCGCCCTGCACACCCGACCGGTTCACCGCCGAGGAGGAGACGTGGAACTGATCATGAACGGCGCCGGGCGCGACCTGCCCGGCGGGTCGACCGTGGCGGACCTGGTCCGCGCGGTCACCGACCAGCAGCGCGGGCTCGCGGTGGCGGTCAACGGCGAGGTGGTGCCGCGCGGCGGCTGGCCGGCGACGGTGCTGCGGGACGGCGACCGGGTCGAGGTGCTCAGCGCCGCCCAGGGCGGGTGAGCGCGGTGACCTTCACGATCGGCGGCGCGACGTTCGGCTCGCGGCTCATCCTGGGCACCGGCGGCGCGGCCAACCTGCACGTGCTGGAGCAGGCGATCCGCGCCTCCGGCACCGAACTGGTCACCCTGGCGCTGCGCCGCGTCGACACCGCCCCCGGCGGCGCCGGCGGGCTGCTCGACCTGCTCGACCGGTGCGCGGTGAAGCTGCTGCCGAACACCGCCGGCTGCCACACCGCCACCGAGGCGGTGAAGGTGGCCCACCTGGCCCGGGAGGCGTTCGACACCGACTGGGTGAAGCTGGAGGTGATCGGTGACGAGCGCACGCTGCTGCCCGACGGGGTGGAACTGCTGCGCGCCGCCGAGGAGCTGGTCGCCGACGGGTTCACCGTGCTGCCGTACACCTCGGACGATCCGATCCTGGCCCGCCGGCTCGCCGACGTGGGCTGCGCGGCGGTGATGCCGGCCGGCGCGCCGATCGGCTCCGGGCTGGGCGTCACGAACCCGCACCACATCCGGCTGATCCGGCAGGGCGTGGCCGTGCCGGTGATCCTGGACGCCGGCATCGGCACCGCCTCCGACGCGGCGCTCGCCATGGAGTTGGGCTGCGACGCGGTGCTGCTGGCCAGCGCGGTCACCCGGGCCGCCGACCCGGTGGCGATGGCCACCGCCATGCGGTACGCCGTGGAGGCCGGCCGCCTCGCCCACGCCGCCGGCCGCATCCCGCGCCGCTTCCACGCCCTCCCGTCCACCCCCGACGAGGGAAGGCCGGACCTGTGACCGGCAGCTCGGGCGCGGTCACCGTGGAGCGCGGTACGCGGCGGCCGCCAGAGGCGCCGGCTGCTTCCGCGGTGTCGGGGGTGGTGGTGCTGACGGACCGGCGGGTGGCGCGGCGGCCGCTCGTGGCGGTGGTCGCGGCGGCGGTGGCCGGGGGAGTGCGCCGGGTGGTGCTGCGGGAGAAGGACCTTCCGCGCGCCGAACGGGCCGCCCTCGCCGTCGAACTCCGCGCGCTGCTCGCCGAGGCCGGCGGCACGCTGATCGTCGCCGGCCCCGACCCCCTCGGCGGCGACGCCGTCCACCTGCCCGCCGCGGGCCCCTACCCGCCGCCGAACTGTGGGCTCGTCGGCCGCTCCTGTCACGACCAGGCGGAACTGCGCCGACTCACCACAGAGGACTACGCCACCCTCTCACCCGTCTTCCCTACCAGAACGAAACCCGGCCACGGCCCACCCCTGCATCCCGAGGGACTCCGCGAGCTGATCGAGGTCAGCCCGGTGCCGGTCCTCGCGTTGGGGGGAGTCGAGACGCCGGACCAGGTGCGCGCCTGCATCGGCGCGGGAGCAGTGGGCGTGGCGGTGCTCGGCGCGATCATGCGCGCCGAAGACCCGACCGCGGCAGCCACCACGCTGACCTCGGCTTTCAAGGCGGTGCGGCAGCCCTCAGGCGCAACCACCGGAGACCAGAAGTGACCCCCACGACAGTGCTCACCATCGCCGGCTCCGACTCCGGCGGCGGCGCCGGGATCCAGGCCGACCTCAAGGTCTTCGCCGCCCTGGGCGCGTACGGCACCAGCGTCATCACCGCCGTCACCGCGCAGAACACCCGGGGAGTGGACGCCGTCCTGCCGCTGCCACCCCGCACGGTCATCGACCAGCTCGACAGCGTGCTCGGCGACTTCGACGTACGGGCGGTGAAGACCGGCATGCTCGGCACCCCGGCGGTCGCCGAGGTGGTGGCCGACGCGGCGCGGTCCGGGCGGCTGCCCCGCCTGGTCGTCGACCCGGTGCTGGTCGCCACCAGTGGGCACCGGCTCGGCGTGGTGGAGGCGGTCGAGCGGCTGCTGCCGTACGCGGAGGTGGCGACGCCGAACTGCGCGGAGGCCGCAGCCCTCACCGGACGCCCGGTGACCACGGTCGAGGAGATGGTCGCCGCCGCCGAGGCGCTCGCGGCCGGCGGCCCGGCGCACGTGGTGGTGACCGGCGGCGACGTGGACGCGGCCGGCGAGTCGGTCGACGTGCTGGTCGGCGGCGGGGTGACCACGCTGCTGCGGGCGCCGCGGGTGGCCACCCGGCACAATCACGGTACGGGCTGTTCGTTCTCGGCGGCGGTCGCCGTCCGGCTGGCGGCGGGCGACCCGGTGCCGGTCGCGGTCGCCGCCGCCAAGGAGTACGTCACCCGCGCGCTGACCGGCGGGCGGGGTTGGGAACTGGGCGCGGGACGCGGCCCGCTGGACCACTTCGGCTGGTCCCGTTGACCATCAGGGAGGCTGTCATGCAGGCACGTCGCAAGGTCTACGTCGAGGGGGCACGGCCGGACGTCCGGGTGCCGTTCGCCGAGGTGGAGCTGACCGGGGACAACCCGCCGCTGCGGCTGTACGACACGTCCGGGCCGGGCTCCGACCCGGAGGTGGGGTTGCCTCCGCTGCGCGGCCCGTGGATCGCCGAGCGCGGCGACGTGGCCCCGGTACGCGGTGCGGGAACGCCGCTGGCCGGCGCGGACGGGAAGCGGCCGACGCAGCTCGCCTACGCGCGGGCCGGGATCGTGACGCCGGAGATGGAGTTCGTGGCGATCCGGGAGGGCGTCGCGCCGGAGTTCGTCCGGGAGGAGATCGCCGCCGGCCGGGCGGTGCTGCCGTTGAACGTCAACCACCCGGAGTGCGAGCCGGCGATCATCGGCAAGGCGTTCCTGGTCAAGGTGAACGCGAACATCGGCACCTCGGCGGTCACCTCCTCGGTCGCGGAGGAGGTGGAGAAGCTGACCTGGGCGACCCGGTGGGGCGCCGACACCGTGATGGACCTGTCGACGGGCAAGCGGATCCACGAGACCCGCGAGGCGATCGTGCGCAACTCGCCGGTGCCGATCGGCACCGTGCCGATCTACCAGGCCCTGGAGAAGGTCGGCGGCGACCCGGTGAAGCTGAGCTGGGAGGTGTTCCGGGAGACCGTGATCGAGCAGGCCGAGCAGGGCGTCGACTACATGACGGTGCACGCCGGGGTGCTGCTGCCGTACGTGCCGCTCGCGGTGGACCGGGTCACCGGGATCGTGTCCCGGGGTGGCTCGATCATGGCGGCCTGGTGCCTGGCGCACCACGAGGAGAACTTCCTCTACACCCACTTCCGGGAGCTGTGCGCGCTGCTGGCGGAGTACGACGTGACCTTCTCGCTCGGCGACGGGCTGCGCCCGGGCTCGATCGCCGACGCCAACGACGAGGCGCAGTTCGCCGAGCTGCGCACCCTCGGCGAGCTGACCAGGGTCGCCTGGGAGTACGACGTGCAGGTGATGATCGAGGGTCCGGGGCACGTGCCGATGCACAAGATCAAGGAGAACGTGGACCTCCAGCAGGAGTGGTGCCACGAGGCCCCGTTCTACACCCTCGGCCCGCTGACCACCGACATCGCGCCCGCGTACGACCACATCACATCGGCGATCGGCGCCGCGATGATCGGCATGTTCGGCACCGCGATGCTCTGCTACGTCACCCCGAAGGAGCACCTGGGGCTGCCGGACCGGGACGACGTGAAGGCGGGCGTGATCGCGTACAAGATCGCGGCGCACGCGGCCGACCTGGCCAAGGGCCACCCGGGCGCACAGGCCTGGGACGACGCGCTGTCGAAGGCCCGGTTCGAGTTCCGCTGGTCCGACCAGTTCAACCTCTCGCTGGACCCGGAGACCGCCCGGTCGTACCACGACGCGACGCTCCCCGCGGAACCGGCGAAGACCGCGCACTTCTGCTCGATGTGCGGGCCGAAGTTCTGCTCCATGAAGATCACCCAGGAGCTGAAGGACTACGCCGCCCGGGGCATGCGGGACAAGTCGGCGGAGTTCCTGTCCTCCGGCGGTCGGGTCTACCTGCCGCTCGCCTGAGGTCACGCCGGCCGGGCCGTCCGGTGCGGTCGGCCCGACCGGCGTGCCGGTCAGTCCCGGTGGTGCCGGCCGGTACGCAGCGAACCGGGGTCGCTGTCCGGGGCGGGCCGACCCAGCCCGCTGACCCAGTCGAGGTACTCCTCGTCCTGCGCGGGCACCGGCTCCGGCTCGCGGCTGTTCCGGTTCGGCGTGCTCTCCTCGCCGCCCTTCGCCCGGTTCCGGCGGAACAGGCCAAGGCGGGGCCGGGACTTCCCGGCGTCGAACTCCTCGTCTCCGTCGGTCGCGGCCGGCGACCGGTCGTCCGTCTCCCGCTCCGGCTCGTCGGCCGGTGCGGGGACGGGCGAACCGGCCGGGTCGACCGGGTTCGGCCCGGCCGCGCGTCGCGCGTTCGCCAGGGCGTCCCAGTTCGCCGCCCGGCCGAAGTCGGGCAGCGCGCGGTGCCGGGGACGCGGCGCCGGCTCGGGCCGG
>NZ_JAEVHJ010000244.1:0-10293 GCF_016802855.1 Micromonospora sp. ATA51
CGGCGCGCACCGGCAGGCCGTCGCCCACTACGCGGTGGCCCTGCCGCGCGCGGCCGGGCTGCCGGCGGCGCGCCGGGCGGAGCTGCTGGAGGGGTACTCGTCCGCCGCCTACCTCGCCGGGCTGGGCACGGAGGCCCTCGCCGCCCGACGGGAGGCGCTCGCGCTGCGGGAGGCCGACGGCGCTGCCGTCCGATCGGGGAGAACCTGCGTTGGCTGTCCCGGCTCTGCTGGTGGACCGGGGACAGTATGGCCGCCCGCGCGGCGGCCACCCGGGCGGTCGAGGTGCTGGAGTCGGCGCCGCCCGGCCGGGAGCTGGCCATGGCGTACAGCGGGATGGCGCAGCTGCTGATGCTGGCCAACCGGGACGACGAGGCGATCGACTGGGGCGGCCGGGCGCTCGCGCTGGCGGGCCGCATCGGGGATCGGGACACCGAGGCGCACGCACTGGTCAACGTCGGGTCGGCGCGGCTGCAGCGCGGCGACCCGGACGGCGTCGAGCTGCTGGAGCGGGCGCACGTCCGGGCCGCGCTCGACGGGCTCGACGACCACGCCGCGCGGGCCCTGGTCAACCTGGCCACCATGTCCGTCGAGCGGTACGACCTCGACGCGGCCGGTGCCCGACTGGCCCGCGCGCTGGAGTTCACCACCGGGCGGGACCTCGACGGGTACGCCCGCCACCTGTTGGGCTACCGGGCCCGGCTGCGGCTGCTGCGGGGCGACTGGACGGGCGCGCTGGCCGACGCCGAGAGCGCCCTCGTGGGCTCCGGGCAACCCGGCGGCAGCCTGGTGCCGGCGCTGCTCGTCCGCGGCCTGCTCCGCTCCCGGTACGGCGATCCGGCGGCGACGGACGGGCTGACCCGGGTGGCCGGGTGGGCATACGGCACGGGAGAGCTCCAGTTCGTCGGCGCCGCGGCGGCGGCCCTCGCCGAGCACCACTGGCTCGACGGCGAGCCGGAGCGGGCCGCCGCCGAGGCCGGCGCGGCTATGAGCTGGCCGTCGCGGTGGGAGAGCCGTGGTCCACCGGGGAGCTGGCGTACTGGCGGTGGCGGGCCGGGGAGCTGATGTCGGCGCCGGAGGTGGCTGCGTCGCCGTACCGGCGGCTGCTCGACGGCGACTGGGCCGGCGCGGCCGACGAGTGGCGGCGCCTCGACTGCCCGTACCGCCGGGCGGAGGCCCTGGCCTGCGGAGACGCCGAGGCGGCGGGCGAGGCGCTGCGGATTCTGGACGCCCTGGGCGCGGTCCGGACGGCCCGGCGGCTGCGGGCCGAGCTGCGCGGGCGCGGCCTGGCCCGGGTGCCGCGCGGCCCGCGACCGGCGACGGCGGCCAACCCGCCCGGGCTGACCGCCCGGCAGCTGGAGGTGCTGGCGCTTGTCGTCGACGGGCTGAGCGACGCCGAGATCGCCGCACGGCTGTCGCTGTCGGCGCGCACGGTCGGGCACCACGTCTCCGCGGTCCTCGGCAAGCTGGCCGTGCCCAACCGGGGGCAGGCCGCCGCGGTCGCGCGCCGGCGGGGCCTGGTGCCGCCAACATAGGTGGTTCTCCCCATGTCCGGCCGCCGCGGCAGCCCTAGCGTCACCGGCAACCGACCGAAGGGCACTGCCATGACCAGCACGATCGACCTGGCCGCCGTCAAGGCGCGGCAACAGCAGACCTGGGCCAGCGGCGACTACGGCGCCGTCGCCGCCCGCATCCACCTCGTCTCCGAGCTGCTCGTCGAGGCGGCCGACCTCGCCGCCGGGGCAACCGTGCTGGACGTGGCGACCGGCACCGGCAACGCGGCGATCGCGGCGGCCCGCTGCGGCTGCCGGGTGACCGGCGTCGACTACGTACCGGAGCTGCTGGAACGCGCGCACGCGCGGGCGGTGGCGGAGCGGCTGCCGGTGACGTTCGTGACCGGTGACGCCGAGCGGCTGGCCTACCCGGACGCCTCGTTCGACGCGGTGCTCTCCTGCGTCGGGGTGATGTTCGCGCCGGACCAGGAACGCGCGGCCGCCGAGCTGGTCCGGGTCTGCCGGCCCGGCGGCACGGTCGCGCTGGCCGCCTGGACGCCGGAGGGCTTCATCGGCGACCTGTTCCGCATGGTCAGCCGGCACGTACCGCCGCCCGCAGGGCTGCGCGGGCCGGTCGAGTGGGGCCGCGAGGAGCGGCTGGCCGAGCTGTTCGGGGCGGCGCTGCGTGACCTGCGGGCCACCCGGCGGACCTTCGTCTTCCGCTTCACCGCGCCGGAGGAGTTCGCCGACTTCTTCTGGGTCAACTACCGGCCGACGCTGAAGGCGTTCGAGGCGCTCGACGAGCCGCGGCGGCCGGCGTTGCACGCCGACCTGGTCGAGCTGGCCCGGCGGTACGACCGCTCCACCGACGGCACGGTCCGCATCCCGGCGGAGTACCTGGAGGTGGTGGCGACCCGGGCGTGACGCCCGCCCGCCCCTTCGCCGTCGCGCCGGCTCAGTCGTGCAGCTCGGTGCGGGCCACCTCGGCGAAGGCGGCGGTCAGGTAGCCGGCCAGCGGCCGGCCGGTGACCGCCAGCAGGTCGGCGACGAGCAGCGGGGCGTGCCGGGCGATCGCCGCCGGGTCCGGCGGGGCGTCGTCCTCGCCCGGGTCGTACACGCCGAGGGCGCCGGCCAGCAGGACCAGCAGCACGTGCGGGTCCACGTCGGGCCGCCACGCCGCCACGTCCCGGACGCAGCGTTCCAGCACCTGTCGTACGTCGTCGCCGTCCAGCCCGTCCGGGTGGGTCTCCTCCAGCAGCAGCCGGACCACCCCGCCGAGCACCAGACCGGCCCGGTCGACGCCGGTGAGCCGGTCGACCGCCGGCTCATACGCCCCGGCGTCCCGGGACTGGGCGGCGGCGACCGCGTCGGTGGCGGCCACCGCGATCTCGCGGGCCGGAGCGGGCAGGTGTCGCCAGGTGCCGGTCACCGGCCCAGCATCCCAGACCGCGTGTGCTTGCTCACCTGGCGGCCCGCCGGTACGCCTGGCCGCCGGTAAACGACTCGCGGGGCGTCGTACCCACCGCAGAGAATCCAGCCATGCTGCGCCGCGCCCTGCCCGCCCGCCCGGAAGCCCGCCGGATCCTGCTCGGCACCCTGCTCTCGGCCATCGGGCGCGGCCTGACCCTGCCGTTCCTGTTCATCTACCTCACGGACGTGCGCGGGCTGACCGACACCCGGGCCGGTCTGGTGATCGGCTGGTTCGGCGCGGTGACCCTGGCCCTGTCGCCGGTGGGCGGCACGCTGATCGACCGGTTCGGGGCCCGCCGGGTGGTGCTGCCCTGCCTGGTGGTGGAGGCCGTGGGCACCGGCTCGCTCGCCCTGGTCGACTCGACCGCGTCGGCGTTCGCGGTCGCCACGCTGATCGCGGTGGGCGGCTCGGCGCTCTGGTCCGGGCAGACCACCATCCTCGCCTCGCTGACCGACGACGGCGAGCGACAGCGGGTCTTCGGCCTCCAGTTCGCCCTGCTCAACCTGGGCATCGGGGTGGGTGGCCTGATCTCCGGCGCGATCGTGGACACCGCCCGGCCGGTCACCTTCCAGGCCATCTACCTGCTGGACGCGCTGAGCTACCTGATGCCGGGGCTGATCCTGCTGACCCTGCCGCACGTCGGCCGCCGGCTCGCCGCCGCCCCGACCGCCGGGGACCGGCCGTCGACCGGGGGCTACCTGACCGTGCTGCGGGACCGGCCGTTCCGCCGGCTGGTCATCTTCGGCCTGGTCCTCACCACCTGCGGGTACGCGCAGATCGAGGTGGGCTTCACCGCGTACTCCGTCCGGGTGGCCGAGGTGACGCCGCGGGTGGTGGCCTGGGCCCTCGCCGGCAACACCGTGATGATCGTGCTCTCCCAGCTGCTGGTGATCCGCCGGATGGAGGGGCGCAGCCGGACCGGCGCGCTCGCCGCGGTCGGCGCGGTCTTCGCGGCCGCCTGGCTGGTGCTCGGCGCGGCCGGCGTCATCCGTACGGGGAACGCGCTGGTGGCTGCGCTCGGCGTGGTGGCCTGCGCGGCGATCTTCGGCTTCGGCGAGACGATGCTGTCGCCGGTGATGCCCGCGCTGACCAACGCGCTCGCCACCGACGAACTGCGCGGCCGGTACAACGCGATGAGTTCGATGATCTTCGGGGTCAGCGGGATCATCGGCCCGGTGACCGCCGGCCCGTTGATCGGCGCCGCCGACGGGCGGATCTGGGTGATCGTCGTGGTCGGCGGCTGTCTGACCGCCTCGGTGCTGGCCCTGTCGCTGCGCCGGCTGCTGACCCCGGCCCAGGACGGCCGCCTCACCGCGGCCCCGGCCCCCGCCCGGGACCCGCAACCCACCGCCCTCTGACGCCGCCCGGCGGGCTGGCGGGCACGGCGGGCCGCGGGCTGGCGGGCTGGCGGGCGCGGCTTGCGGGAAAGTGGTGTATCGGCGGCACGTGAGACCGCAGGTTCCCGGACGCTGCGTTGATCTTGACGCGGGACGTGCGTGGGGCGGGCAGGGCGGGAATGCGAACGGGCCCCGGAGCGGATGCTCCGAGGCCCGTCGGCGTGCGGGCCTGCCGTCAGGCGGCGGGCACCTCGGTGGTGGTCTGGATCCGGTTCAGCGCCGGCGCGGAGACCGGCGACTGCGCGGTCAGGTACGCCACGAACGCGTCCAGGTCGATCATGCCGGTGACCAGGTTCGTGCCGCCGGTGAGGACGCTGAACCCGTCGCCGCCGCCGGCGAGGAAGTTGTTCACCGTGACCCGGTAGGTCGCGGCGTCGGTGACCGGGGCACCGTCGATGGTGAGGCTGCCCCGGACCACCCGGCTGCCACTGCACGGCGCGCCGGCCGCGGCGGTGGTCCCGTTCGGGTCGACCACGTAGTGCACGGTCGAGGAGGCGTACAGCACGCGGGCGACCGTGAACTGCTGCTCCAGCATGCAGTAGAGCTGCGCCCCGGTGAGGTCCAGCGTCACCAGGTTGTTGGCGAACGGCTGCACCGTGAACGCCTCGGCGTAGGTGACCGGGCCGGCGTCGAGGTCGGCGCGGACACCACCGGGGTTCATGAACGCGGCGACCGCGTTCTGCTCGTTGTCGGTGGCGGCGAGCTGGGCGTCGGCGATCAGGTTGCCCAGCGGCGACTCACCGGTCTGGTACGTCGGCTTGCCGTTGGCGTCGACGCCGGTCTGGTACAGGTTCTCCTGCGTCTTGGTAATCGCCGCGGTGGTCTCGCCGACCACCTTGTCGGCGACCGGGCCGAGCGCGGTCTTGTACCGGTTGATCAGCTCGGTGCTCGCCGGGTCCTTCGGGACGTCCCGGGTGACCACGACGTTGTTCGCCTTGGCGGTGATCACGTCGCCGGACTTCCGGTCGATCTGCAGGTCGATGTCGGTGACCAGGCGGCCGAACGAGCTGGCGCTGGTGACCAGCTTGCCGTTGATGTTGCAGTTGTACGCGGCGTGGGTGTGCCCGCTGACGATCACGTCGATCGACGGGTCCATCCGGTTGGCGATGTCGACGATCGGCCCGCTGAAGCCGGTGCAGTCGTTGATCCCGCCGCCGTTCTGCACGCCGCCCTCGTGCAGCAGCACGACGATGGCCTGCACGCCCTGGGCGCGCAGGATGCGGGCGTACTTGTTGGCGATCTCCGCCTCGTCGGCGAAGGTGAGGCCGGCGACGCCCTGCTGGCTGACGATCTGCGGGGTGCCCTCCAGGGTCATCCCGATGAAGCCGACCTTGACGCCGTCGACCTTCTTGATGCCGTACGGCGGCAGCAGCGGCTGCCCGGTGGCGGTGGTGAAGGCGTTGGCGGAGAGGTACTGGAACTTCGCGCCCTCGAACGGGGTGCCGTCGGCGCAGCCGTCCACCGGGTGGCAGCCGCCGTTCTGCATCCGGAGCAGCTCGCTGGCGCCCTCGTCGAACTCGTGGTTGCCGACGCTGGTGAACTCGAGCCCGGCGAGGTTCATCTCCTCGACGGTGGGCTCGTCGTGGAAGGCCGCGGAGAGCAGCGGGGAGGCGCCGATCAGGTCACCGGCGGCGACCGTGATGGTGCGCTCCCGCTCCTCCTCGGTGGTGCCACGCAGCTTGGCGAGCTGGGTGGCCAGGTATTCCGCGCCACCCGCCGGCTTGCCCTCGATGGTGCCGCTGGAGCCGGTCGGCGGCTCCAGGTTGCCGTGGAAGTCGTTGATGGCGAGCAGCTTGACGTCGACCGGCTTGGGGCCGGCCTCGGCCTGGTTGGGGTTGACGGCGACCGTGCCGAGCGCGGTCGCGGCGAGCGCGACCAGGCCGACGGCGGCCCGGCGCATCCCGGGGACGGACATGGAACTCCTCGTGAGAATCGGCGCGTGACGGTCCGGACGATGGTTCGCCCGGCGACCCTGATCCGTGCCGTGGCAGGGGTCGATGGCGGGTGACGGCGGTCGGGGATGCCGCACCGCCGGGGCAAGCTTGCCATCCGACACGCGATCGGTCGACCAGGGCAGCACAACAGAGCCACGGATATGGGTGACGACCTGTACCGGTCTGCCCGACGAGTCCGACATGACCGGCAGATGAATTCCTTCAGGACCGCCCGCTGTCGGGGGGCTGGGCTAGAAATTAGTCATGACTCCCGACGGGACCTGGACGGTGGGCTCGGTCCGGTCCGCCGACGGCACCACGATCGCGTACGAGACCGCCGGCGAGGGGCCGCCGATCATCCTGGTCGGTGGCGCCTTCAACGACCGGTCGACCACCCGCGCGCTGGCAGACGCGCTGGCCGCCGACTTCTCGGTGTACGGCTTCGACCGCCGGGGCCGGGGCGGCAGCGGCGACACCGCGCCGTACGCCGTGCAGCGCGAGATCGAGGACGTGGCGGCGCTGATCGAGGCGGCCGGCGGCACGGCGTACGTCTACGGCCTCTCCTCCGGCGCGATCCTCGCCGCGTACGCGGCGGCCGAGGGGCTGCCGGTGACCGGGTTGGCGCTCTTCGAGCCCCCGTTCCGGTCCGGCCCGCACGGCGGCAGCAAACCCGGACTGGCCGGGCGGCTGACCGAGCTGGTGTCGGCCGACCGGCGCGGGGACGCGGTCGCGCTCTTCCTGACCGACGCGGTGGGGGTGCCCGCCGAGGCCGTGGCCGGGATGCGCGGGATGCCGGAGTGGTCCTGGATGGAGGGCCTGGCACACACCCTCGCGTACGACAGCACGGTGACCGGTGACGGCGCGCTGCCCGCCGCCCGGCTCGCGGCGATCGCCGTCCCGACCGTCGTCCTGGACAGCACCGGCAGTCCGGACTGGCTGCGTGACGCCGCCGCCGCGACGGCCGGGGCGATTCCCCGCGCCACCCACCTCAGCCTGGCCGGCAGCTTCCACGAGGTGCCGCCGGAGGTGCTGGCCCCGGCGCTACGCGAGGCCCTGCTCGGCTGAGTGGGTCAGGCCTCCGGCCCGGGCTCCCCGCGCTCCCCCGCGGCCGGCCCGTCGCCGGAGGACTCCCGGCCCCGGTGCGGGCCCGGGAGGGGTCCGTTCTCGCCGATCGCGCCGGCCACGCCCAGCACCACCCCGGCCAGCACGAGCAGCCCGCCCACCAGCAGGACCCAGGTCTGCACCTCCGTGAACGCGGCGTTCTCCGCCTCGACGTCGTACCGGGGGCGGCCCGGCCGCGCGACCGCGAGCACGCCACAGAGGCAGAACAGGGTGCCGAGCACCAGGATCGCCCCGGCGATCCGAGCCAGTCGCCATCGGGACATCGCGCCATCCTCGCAGCGGGCCGGCCGGATCGGCGGGCCGTGCGGGCGGCGCCGCTACGCGACGTACCAGAGTTGGTCCGACGAATCAGAACCAGCAGGTCTGCCCGGCGGCGTGGCTGACCTGGACGGTGTGCGTGACGCAGCCGCCGTCGGCCACCCGGTGCAGCAGGAACGCGGTCGGCTCGGCGACCAGCCCGATCTGCTCGTCGTCGCTCATCGTCAGCGAGGCCTGCACCCAGGTGCTCGGCGCGGTGGTGAGCACCGTGCCGGCGAAGCCGGCGGTGACCGCGCGGTGCAGGTGACCGGCGGTGACGCGTACGACATGGGGATGCCGGCCGATCACCTCGGCGAGCGCGTCGGAGTCGGCGAGCCGGATGGCGTCGGCGGCCGGGACGCCGACGGCGACCGGCGGATGGTGCAGGCACACGACGGCCGGCACCTCCGGCCGGCCGGCCAGCAGCCCGTCGAGCCAGGCCAACTGGTCGTCGCCGAGCCGCCCACCGCTGCCGCCCGGGGCGAGCGAGTCCAGCACCACCAGGGTCCCGTCCGGGTGGTCGACGTGGTAGTACGCCGAGAAGCCGCCACCCAGGTAGGGCGTGCCGCCGAAGGTGTCCAGCAGCGACTCCCGGTCGTCGTGGTTGCCGGTGGCGAGGTGCACCGGCAGTGGGAAGCGGCCGATGATCTCGCGGAGCGCGACGTACTCGTCGGTGCGGCCGTTGTTGACCAGGTCGCCGGTGATCACCACGCAGTCCGGCCGGGGTCGCAGCGCCAGCACCCGGCCGAGGGCGCGGTGCAGCCCGGCGGCCTGTTCGGCGGCGAGCGGGCCGGTGGTCACATGCGGGTCGCTGAGCTGGGCGATGAGCATCGACGCCTCCTCGGGACCGGGACCCTCACGCTATCGCCGACCACCCCCGCCGCGCGGCCCCGCCGTCCCCACAGGCCGCGTCCACAGCCTGTGGATAGCACATGTGTACGAAGGTCGCGCCACCCGTCGCTGGGTACCCTTGATCGCGCCCCCGGCGCCGGCCCGGGCCTCCCACCAGGAACGACGTGGATCACGAGCGAGTCATCCGAGACGTCACGGTCCGCCTTCCGATGGCGTCGACCGCCCTGGAGGCGTGCCAGTGGACCGTCGCCGCGCTCGCCCGGCACACTCCGGCCACCATCTCGATCCTGCTCCAGGTCCACGACCGGCTTCGCTGCGTCGCGGCCACCGGCGCCTGGCAGGTCTTCTCCACCGTGCCGCCGAAGACGGGCATCGTCGGGCGGGTGTACGCCTCCGGCGAGCCCGCCACCGTCGCGGACGTCACCACCGACCCCGACTACCTCCCGGTACGCCCCGACGTGACCACCGAGCTCTGCGTACCGGTGCTGGACCCGGCGGGGCGGCCGATCGGCGTGCTCGACCTGCAGTGGGGCGACCCGGTCGAGCTGGGCCCGTGGCGGGAGACCGCGGAGCGGCTCGCCGCCCGGCTGGGCGCCCGGATCACGGCGCTCGGCGGGCCGCCGGCCGAGAGCCGCAGCGAGAAGCTGCTCCGGCACGCCGCCGCGATGACCTCCGCCCCCACCGACTGGGACCTGATGACCGCCGCGATCACCGCGGCCCGGGACTCTCGACCCTCTCCGCCGCCGTACTGGTCCTCGCCGGCCGGCGCGGCGCCCGGCTCGGCGCGCCGACCAGCGCTCCCGGGGAGTTGGAGGCGCGGATCCGCGCCGAGCTGACCGAAGCCGGCGCGGTCCCGCTCGGCCGGCTGATCGCCCGGGCCCACCGGCACGGCGCGGCGTACACGCTGGGCGAGGCCGGGCACCCGCCGACCGACGACTATCTGCCGCTCTCCCGGGCCGGGGCGCGCACCCTGGTGGCGGTGCCGGTCGGGCCGCCGGACTCCGGCGGGGTGCTGCTGGTCGCCGACGAGCGGCTGCTCCGGCCGACCCGACCACGGTCAACCTGATGGAGCTGCTGGCCGGGCAGGCGTGGACCTGCCTGGACCGGCTCCGCACCCTGGCCCGGCTGCGCGAACAGGCCAGCTCGGACCCGCTCACCGGGCTGCGGCACACCGGGCCGTTCGGGCAGCGGATCGCGACCGCCACCCCGGGGCGTACCGCCCTGCTGGCGATCGACGTGGACGGCTTCAAGGACGTCAACGACACGTACGGCCACCAGGCCGGTGACCGGCTGCTGGTCGGGCTGGCCCGGGCGCTGGAGGAGGCGCTGCGGCACGGCGACGAGCTGTACCGGATCGGCGGTGACGAGTTCGTCGCGGTGATCGAGGTGAACCGCCCCGAGGAGGCGGTCCGGATCGCCGAGCGCCTCACCGAGGCGGCCCGCCGGACCGGCCGCACCATCAGCGTCGGCGTCGCCCTGCCCCGACCGGGCGAATCCGCCGAGCTCACCCTCCGCCGCGCCGACCAGGCCCTCTACGCCGTCAAGCGCCACGGCCGCGACGGCGTCCGCCTCGCCGCCGCCTAACTCCCGACTCCCCGCTCCCCGCTCCCGCTCCCGCTCCCCGGCGATCTTGCACTTTGGGCCCACGTCTTGCGCCATTCGCGCCATTCGGCCGGGCACAAACTGCAAGATCGCGGGGAGGGGGGAGTCGAGGAGAGGGAGGGAGGGAG
>NZ_JAEVHJ010000245.1:0-10292 GCF_016802855.1 Micromonospora sp. ATA51
TCGCCTCCGCACCGGCCCGACCGTCCCGACCGGACCACGCTGCCCCGGCCCCGCCCCACCCCGACCATGACCCATCACCCTCGAGATCCCCGCTGGTGCGCTGACGCCAGGCCTGGCCCGGCTGGTCGACCTGCTCGGCGAGCTGGCCGAGACGGGCGAGGGGATGCTCCGCCACCAGACGCCGGGCCGCGCCCTCGCCGGCCGGTCGCGCGCCGCCGATCCGGTCGCCCCGCCGACACAGCCCGACCTGCCGGCCGATCCGCCGGCCGTACCGGCCGATCCGAACCCGGTACGGATCCTGGCCGGCCCCCGGATCGTCCGCCACGGTCCGCGGGACGTCCCGCTGACCCGGATCGAGTACGACCTGCTGCTCTTCCTCGCCGAGCACCCCCGCCGGGTCTTCACCCGCCGGCAGTTGCTCGCCAACGTCTGGGGCTACGAGCACGCGGTGGCCCGCACCGTGGACGTGCACGTCCGCCGGCTGCGCGCCAAGCTCGGCACCGACACCCCGCTGGTGACCACGGTGCACGGCGTGGGCTACCGGCTCGCCGACGAGGCCCGCGTCGAGGTGGACCGGGAGCACTGAACCGACGGGAGGAGCCATCCGTCGCTCCGGGCGCCCGGGTCGGAGCCGCGGCCCCGGGCGTCCGGCGTCCCCGTGTTCCGGCCGCGTTCCCCCGCGTGAGCAGGGGCCCAGCGGTGCCACCGGCCAATGTGAACCGGCCGGGCACCCCCCTTGACCGGTCGCCCCGACGACTCTGCTGTAATCATCTGGCCTCGCACGGAGAGCGAGCGGGTGGCTCCGATGTGTTCGTCAATTGTCACATTCATGCAACGTAGCCGCCCCTTGACCCTCGCACAGGCGCCGGGAAGCATCGATGAAGCGGCGTCCCGGGCCGTGGGGAGATACCCGGACCAGCCAAGGAGGACCATGTCGGTCAGCCCCGCCTCGTCGCGCGCCGGATGGCATACGTCCCAACCCGCGGTTCCCGGTCGTCCTCCCGGCGGCCAGCGTCGCCCCGCGAACACGGCCACACCCGTGCTCACGGTGACCCTGTCCATCCCGCTCGCCTGCGAGGAGTCCCTGACCCCACCCGCGCGCCGGCTGCTCGAGGCCGCCCGGGAGATGCTGGAACGCGGTGACGCGGTCATCTCCAGCGGCACCGGCCCGGTGGAGCGCCGCCCCGACCCGGTGCCGGCCGGCCGGTCCCCGTCCCGCCCCCTAGCCCCGACCGTCCCGACCCTGCACATCCTGGCCGCCTCCCGCTCGGTGCTGCGCGACGGCGAGCCGCTGCCGCTGACCCGGCTGGAGTTCGACCTGCTGCTGCACCTGGTCGCGCATCCGCGCCGGGTCTTCACCCGGCTGCAACTGCTCAACGCGGTCTGGGGCTACGAGCACGCCGGCGTCCGCACGGTGGACGTGCACGTCCGACGGCTGCGCGGCAAGGTCGGCGTGGACGTCCCCCTGGTCACCACCGTCTACGGCGTCGGCTACCGGCTGGCCGACGACGCCCGCGTCACCGTCGACCGCACCGGCTGAGCCGGCCGGGTCCTTGGCCGGCCGCCAGGTGGGCCGGGCACCATGGTCGGATGTGGTCCGTCCGATCACGCCCGAACGACTCGTCGCCGAGCTGGCCGACCGGCTGGCCGGCACGGCCGTGCCCGGGCGGCTCCGGGTGGCGATCGACGGTCCACCGGCCGCCGGTCCCGACGCGCTGGCCGCGGCCCTGGTCGACCCGCTGCGCGCCGCCGGGCGGCCGGTGCTGCACGTGCTCGCCGCCGACTTCCTCCGCCCCGCCTCGGTCCGGCTGGAGCTGGGCCGGACCAACCCGGACGCCTACTACGAGGGTTGGGTCGACGAGACCGGGCTGCGCCGGGAGGTGCTCGACCCGGCCGCCGCGGACGGGTCGGGTCGGCTGCTCCCGTCGCTCTGGGACGCCGTCACCGACCGGGCCAGCCGGGCCGGGTACGTCGAGCTGCCACCCGGTGGCGTGGTGCTGGTCAGCGGGTCGCTGCTGCTCGGCGGCGGGCTGCCCTTCGATGTCACCGTGCACCTGGAGCTCTCCCCGGCCGCGCTGGCCCGGCGTACCGACCCGGAGCTGCGCTGGACGCTGCCCGCCTTCGCCCGGTACGCCGACGAGGTCGCGCCGGCGTCCTTCGCCGACGTGGTCGTCCGGGTCGACGACCCCCGCCACCCGGCGGTGGTCGAGCCCGGGGAACCCGGCTGACCGGCCGGCCCGCCGGAACCGGACGGTCGGTACGCCGACGGGCGAAAAATCGTCGGTTTGATCCTTTCCAGGTGCGGGTAATCGCCCGGCTCACAGAGCACGGGTGAGTTCACCCGCGCCACCGACGGACAGGTCCGGGGCGTCACAGCGCCCCGGACCGATGTGAGGCCCACGAAAGGCAGGCAGCGATGCTCGTCCACGACACGGTAGCCACCGGCCGTTCCCAGGCGGAGATCGACCAGATCCGGCAGTCCCTGCGGTCGCGCTACGACGAGCTGACCGCGGAGTACGAGCAGGCGGTGCTGCAGAGCCAGGTGCTGCGCCTGGTGGAGGTCGGCGACACCGCCGGCGACGACCAGGCCGACAGCGGCACCAAGACCGCCGAGCGGGACACCGCGCAGTCCCTGCTGCGCACCATTCTGGACCGCCGCGCCCAGTTCGAGCACGCGCTGACCCGGCTGGACGAGGGCACCTACGGGTTCTGCGAGGGTTGCTCCGCGCCGATCCCCGTGGAGCGGCTGGAGATCTTCCCGTCCGCCACCTCCTGCGTGGCCTGCAAGCAGACCCGGGAGCGGCGGGCGGCCTGAGCGCCGTCCGAGTTGCCGGTCGGTCCGACGCGCGGTGGACTCCACCCATGGGTGAGATCAAGGTGGGCACCGCCTCGTGGACCGACCGGACCCTGCTCGACTCCGGCTGGTACCCGGCGACCGCGGACACCCCGGAGAAACGGCTGGACTACTACGCCCGGCAGTTCCCGCTGGTCGAGGTGGACGCCACCTACTACTCGCCGCCCGCGGAGCGGACGGCGGAGCTCTGGGTGGCCCGCACCCCGCCCGGGTTCACCTTCAACGTCAAGGCGTTCAGCCTGCTGACCGGGCATCCGACCCGGGTCGGCGCGCTCTACAAGGACCTGCGCCCGGAGACGGACAAGAAGAACGTCTACCCGGACGATCTGCCGCCGCAGACGTACGAGGAGGTCTGGACCCGGTTCCTGTCCGCCCTGGACCCGCTGGTCGAGGCGGGCCGGCTCGGCGCGCTGCTGTTCCAGTTCCCGCCCTGGTTCACCATCAAGCGGGAGAACAAGCAGTACCTGCTCGAGGTGGCGAAGCGGTGCGCCCCGCTGCGCCCGGTCTTCGAGTTCCGTCACGCGTCCTGGTTCGACGGGGCCAACGGGGACGAGACGCTGGGCTTCCTGCGTCAGCACCGGCTGCCGTACGTCTGCGTCGACATGCCGCAGGGGCACCGGTCGTCCGTCCCGCCGGTGCTGGCGGCCACCGCGGACCTGGCGGTGGTCCGCTTCCACGGGCACAGCGACAAGTGGACCAGCAAGGACATCCACGAGAAGTTCGGGTACGAGTACTCCGAGCGGGAGCTGCGGGACTGGGCGCCGAAGCTGCGCGAGCTGGCCGGGGAGGCCGAGCATACGCACGTGCTGATGAACAACTGCTACCGCGACTACGCCCAGCGCAACGGCCGGCAGTTGCAGGCCCTGCTCGGCGCGGACTGATTCACCCGGGGCGGGTGAGGCCCACTCACCCCGGAGCCGCACAGCATGGACGGTGTGTGCGGTCCGTCGACCGGCGCGACCGCGAGGCCGACAGGAGGTGGGCCATGACGGTGCGGGTGGTAGCGGATGCGCGCCGCGGCCGGGTGCTGCACGTGGTCGGGAAGTCCGACGTGCCCCGGCGTGGCGAGCGGCCCGGTCGGTTCAGCCCGACCCGGCTCTGGCGGGGGCCCAGCGGGCCGCCGCGCCGCACCGACGACCGACGCTGGGAAACCGACGCACGGGGGTGGGTAGATGGCTGAGCAGCTGATTTCCGCGGTCGAGTCCTCGATGGACAAGACAAACCTGATGCTCAAGGACATCGAGCAGGCGTACGGCTGGCCGAAGGAACAGCGCAACCAGTCGTACGCGGCGTTGCGCACGGTGCTGCACCTGCTGCGCGACCGGCTGCCGGTGCAGCAGAGCGTGGAGTTCGCCCAGCAGTTGCCGGTGCTGGTCCGCGGCATCTACTTCGACGGCTGGCAGCCGGAGAACGTGCCGATCAAGCTGAACCGGGAAGACTTTCTCTACGAGGTCCGCCAGGGCTTCCCGTACGACGTGGAGGGCGGCACGGAGCGGGTGGTGCAGGTGGTGCTGGACACCCTGCGTCAGCACGTCACCCAGGGCGAGTGGCAGGACGTCAAGTCGCAGATGCCGAAGGACCTGGGCCGGATGATTCCCTGACCGGCCCCGTCCCGGCCCGCTCCACTCCGGTGGGGCGGGCCCTCGGCGTCCGGCTGACCGGGAGGCCGGCCCGCCGGGCCAGTCCGGCGAAGGCCACCGCGTCGACGATCGCCGCGCCGCCGGGGTCGTTGTTGAAGTAGACGTACGCGGGCTCGGCGTCGCCGAACGTGTCGCTCAGCCGGCGTACCCAGGACGCCAGCGCGGCCCGGCCGTAGCGCGGCCATGGGCGGGCGCGCCGCTCGTGCAGGCGCAGGTAGCCGAAGTCGGTGGTGCGCCACAGCGGCGTCACCGGCCGGCTGAGCCGGTCGGCCCAGACCAGCGCGGCCCGGCGCCGTTCGAGGACGCGCCGGGTGTCGTCGCTCCACCAGGAGGGGTGCCGGGGTTCCACCGCCACCCGCACGTCGGCGGGGAAGAGCCGCAGCGTCTCGTCGAGCGCCCGGGGGTCGGCGCGCAGGTTCGGCGGGAGTTGCACGAGCACGGGTCCGAGCCGGTCGCCCAGCCCACCGGCCCGGTCCAGGAACCGGGCCACCGGCTCGGCCGGCTCGCGCAGCCGTTTGATGTGGGTGAGGTAACGGCTCATCTTCACCGCCACGCAGAAGTCGTCGGGGGTGCGGGCCCGCCAGGCGACGAAGGTGTCCCGTTCGGGCAGCCGGTAGAAGGCGTTGTTCACCTCGACGGTGGCGAACCGTTCGGCGAAGTGCTCCAGCCAGAGCCGCTGCGGCAGCTTCGCCGGGTAGAAGCGCTCCCGCCAGTCCCGGTACTGCCAGCCGGAGGTGCCGACCAGGATCATTGTGATCGCGCCCTTGGAGGTTCGTTGCGGCGTACCGCTGTCGGAGGTTCAGGGCTTGTATTCGCTGCGGGTGCGGGGGAGCCATTGCGGGTGTTCATCCCGAAGGTAGCGGATGAGGCCCTCGCGGAGGTCGCAGCGGAGGTCCCAGGCGCTCGGGCCGTCGGCGGCGGAGGCCTGGATCTGGATGACCACGCTCTGTGCGGTTGCGTCGACCATCTGCAGCACCCATTGGTCGCGGTCCCAGAGTGGCGACGCCTCGACCAGCCGCCGGGCCTCCGTGCGTAGGTCGTCGAGGTCGGCGGTGTGGTCCACGTGAAGTTTGATCTGGCCGACCACCCGGCTTTCGTTCCGGGTCCAGTTCTGGAACGGGCGTTCGGTGAAGTAGGTCGTGGGCAGGATGAGCACCCGGTCGTCCCAGAGTCGGATGACGACATTGGTGAGCTTCAACTCCTCGACGCGGCCCCACTCGCCCTCGATCACCAGGACGTCGCCGACGTGCAGTGAGTCGGCGAAGGCCACCTGGATTCCGGCGAAGGCGTTGCCCAGGGCGGTCCGCGCGGAGAGCCCGATCACCGCGCCGACCACTCCGGCCGATCCCAACACCGACAGACCGAACAGGCGTACCGGCCGGAAGGTGACCATGATCAGGCCGATCGCCAGGATGGTGACGACGGTCGCGGTGAGGCGCCGTACCGGCCGGATCTGGGTGCGGGCGCGCCGGATGCGGCGGCCCGAGACCGCCGCCTCCGGCAACCGGCTGAAGATGATGCTTTCGGTGACGTACAGGGCCTTGACTATCAGCCACGCGGTACAGCCGATCAGCAGCAGCTGGACCCCGTGGCGGACTGCTCGAATCCACCAGTCCGGCCCTGTCGGCATCGCGAAGTACAGCGCTCCGAGCAGCAGCACCATGATCGCGGGACGTCGGCAGGCCTTATACAACGGCGTCAGGCACCACTGGTAGCGGCCGCGGGCGACTCGCCGGACGAGCACGCCGGTGAACCGATCCAGCAGGAGCGCCGCTCCCAGCGAGGCCAGCACGATCGCCACCAAGCCCATCAGGCGCCGACCGATGCAGCCGTAGTGCTCATGCTCCTCCAACTCCTCGGGCAGGTTGTCCTGTCCGAGCGTGTCACGGGAGTTGCGACCGTGCGGTGTGCATCTGGAAACGATCAGGCCACGCGAAGTCCGGCGATCGGGCACGCGTCGGCAGGCTGGGTCACCGCCCCGACAGCGGGGGTGGACCTAGTGACCGGTCGCCGCGCCCATCCCGCATCGGGTGGCGATGAGGGTGGTAGCGACGAGGGCGGCGAGGAGCAGAGCGGTCAGGCGGGACGGCGCGGGTGTGAGCGGGGTGAGGAGCACGAGCGCCGCCGTGGCCCAGTACGGCACGGTCATCTTCAGCTGCTCGTACGGGCGGATGTGCAGCGTCCAGACGGCGATCAGGTAGATGGCGACCGGCGCGGCAACCGCGTACCCGGCGGCGACGCGCCCGAGGTGCGCCGCCCCGGTCTGGTAGTCGACATCGACGGCTAGGCCCGCGCCGAGCGCGGCCGCCGACGCGAAGATCAGATACTGGCCGTATCCCCACAGCAGTGCCACGCGCGGCGTCGTTGCCAGGTGTTCGACCGGGCGGTCGAAATACAGCCACCACATGGCGAAGACGATCACGATCCCGGCACCGGCGATCGACAGCAGGGGGCTCGCCTTGGTTCCCCGGTCGAAGGCGGTCTGCACGGCGAGGCTCGCGGCGAGCACCGACTCGCCGAGCACGATGATGGTGAACAGGCCGTACCGCTCGGTGATGTGGCGCGGGTGCCAGATGATCGGAGCGGGGCGCCGGGCCCAGAACGGCAGCAGCAGTTCGGCGACGGCGACCGCCAGGAAGCCGGGCAACAGCCAGGGCCACCCGTCGGGCAGTGCCAGCCGGGCAATCCAGGCCGCCTGCAGCACGATGATGCCCACGGCGTAGCGCAGCGCGGTGGCGCGCCGCTCGGGATCGCTGTGGGCGACGCGCAACCACTGCCCGACCATCGCCAGGCGCATGATCACGTACCCGTACGTGATGACGGAGAAGTCGCCGTGGTCGAAGGCGCGGGGCACGCCACCGGCGATCACCAGCGCCCCGGCGATCTGGACGAGGGTGGTGAGGCGGTAGACGTCGTCCTCGGGGTCGTACGCGGAGGCGAACGTGGTGAAGTTCATCCAGGCCCACCAGATCGCGAAGAACACCGCCGGGTAGAGGCCGATCCCATGGCCGATGTCGGCCTCGCCCAGGTTGTGGTGCAGCCGGTCGGCGGCCTGTCGCACCGCGGCCACGAAGCACAGGTCGAAGAGCAGTTCCAGCGGAGTGACCCGCCGGTACGGCTCGTCGGTGGGGCGGGCGACCATCGGCCGGTACCAGGTGCGCGAGGGGGCCTGTGGATGACTCGCCGGCTGGGACATGGCAACACCTCGGACGGCTCGCGTGCGGAACGTTCCCTGGGCCGATCCTTCCGAAGCCCACCGGTCCCACGCGGACTCTCGCCGAAGTCGGCAGGTCGGCTCCACCGCCATGCCTGCAAGGCGCCGTGACCCGGAGGCGCGACTCGACCGCTCAGAAGAGGTCGAAGTGGAAGACCTCGAAGGCGGCGCCGTAGCGGACCCCGAGACGGGTGCCGGCGGGCCGGCTGATCCCCTCCAGGAACTCCTCCGGGTCGAAGCCGCCGTCCCCGAGCCCGCGCAGGTACTCCGCGTGCGCCCGCAGCGACGCCACGCCCCGTTCGAAGGTCGCCGTGACGTCCACGCCGTGCCGGGACTGCGGGGAGGCGGCCGCCCAGACCTGCCGTACCCGGTTCCACGGCTCGACACCGTCGACCAACTGCTCCGAGAAGATCCACCGGTTGCCGGCGTCGCGGACCGCGTCCAGCACCGCGCGACCGGTGGCGATGTGGTCGGCCTGGTTGAGCGCGTACGCCCCGTCCCAGGTGTCCCGGAAGTTGTTGGTGATGACGACGTCGGGGCGGTGCCGCCGGACCACCGCGGCGATCTCGCAGCGCAGCGCGACGCCGTACTCCAGCAGGCCGTCGGGGAGGCCGAGGAACTCCACGGTCGGCACCCCGACCAGGGCGGCCGATTCGCGCTGTTCCCGCTCGCGGATCTCCCGGGTCCGCTCCGGCGGCATCCCGTCGATGCCCGCCTCGCCGCTGCTGACCAGGCAGTAGACGATCTCCTTGCCCTGCCCGGTCCAGCGCGCCACGGCCGCCGCGGCGCCGAACTCCAGGTCGTCGGGGTGCGCCACCACCGCCAGGCCGCGCTGCCAGTCCTCGGGCAGCGGTTCCAGCGGCTCGACCTCCGGTTGCGCCATGCGACCCTCCTGCCGGCCAATTCCCGGTACATCCTGACACCGCGCACCGGTCCGCGCCCGCAGGCGTGGCCTGCCGCAACGGATGGCCCAGGTTCGGGGCCCGGCGAACCGTCCGTGTCGCCGGGTTCCGACGTCTACCGTGGGTTAGAGAAGATCGCGCGGGGGGTACCACCCGCTGCACGACGGACCCCGACCGACGACGGGGCGGCACACCCGAGGGAGCACCGATGCCACTCAACGACGACGACATGCAGACCACCAGCGGCGGCGGCCCCGAAGGCCCGGCCGACGGTGGCGCGACCCCGGGCCAGCAGGACGGTGGCGCCGACGGTGGCGCCGACCGTGGCGCGGAGCGTGGCGCCGACCGAGGGGCGGACCGTGGCGCCGAGGGTCCGGCCGACGGTGGCGCGACCCCGGGCCAGCGCGGTGTCCAGGTGGTAGAAGCGCGGGTCCACCAGCTGCATGGTGATCACCGGGTAGCCGAAGACCTCCTGCAGCTGCGCGTGCGAGGCGTGCGCGGTGCGGAAGCCGGTGCCGGCCAGCAGGTGGTCGCCGACCAGCAGGACGTCGCCCTCGCCCTCGTTGACGTGCTTCGGGTCGTACATCTCGAAGCCGGCGGCCTCGAACCAGGCGCGGTAGGCGGGGGCCTCGTCGGCGCGCTGCGGGTCGCGGAACTGCACCGCCATCGCCTTGCCGTCGATCACCGTGCCGCCGTTGGCGGCGAAGACCATGTCCGGCAGGCCGGCGACCGGGTCGACCAGCTCGACCTCGTGGCCCAGGTCCAGGTACGTCTGCCGGAGCTGCTCCCACTGCCGGATCGCCAGCCCGGCGTCGACGGGGGCGGTCGGGTCCATCCACGGGTTGATCGCGTAGTCGACGGCGAAGTACGTCGGCCGGCACATCAGAAAACGCTGCCTGGTGGCGTCCATCGTCATTGTCCTGCTCCCAGCGGTCGGGCGCGCCGGCCACCGTGGCCCACGGGCTGGCGCCGTTGGTCAACGGTATGCGGCCCGGGCCGACGACAACCACCGCCGGAAGTTGCGTTGGTCGCCGGATCGTTGCGTCTGGGGCTGAGGAGTCGACGATTCGTTGCGTCGGGCCGGTAGCCGGGTCTGAACACGCTTCGGGGGCGGCGAATCGCCGCCCCCGAAGGAGGTTGTGCCCGGCTGGTGAACCACCAGAGCTGGTCGGGCGTGCCGGCGCACCGCCGGCGGGCCGGAAGGTGCCCGTCAGAAGAGACCGGCAAACTGTGAGTCGAGCCACTCCCGGAACCGGCCGACCCAGTCGCCGTCAGTGGTCGGCCAGTCGAACTGGCCGGTCAGCGACACCACGCCGAGCACCACGGCGGCGAGACCGACCAGGATGCCGATCAGCGCGTCGGTCTTGCCGGCGATGTGCCGGCGGCGAGTGGCGATCAGACCCAGCACGGCGAGGACCGCGCCGACCGCGCCCAGCCCGGTGCCGTACCCGGCGAGGGCGCCGGTGAGCACGAAGAGCGCGCCGACCACCGAGACGATCAGGCCGAGGGTGGCCAGCAGGCTGGCCCGGGGCTTCGGGCCGACGGCGACCCGCTCGGCGCGGCCGTCGAGGTCGGCGTGCTCCCCGTCCACCGGCACCGGCCGCGGCACCGACCGGCCGCGCTCCAGGTCGACGGTCCGCTCCTGGACCGGGTCCGGCGTCACGCCGCCGGCCTGCGGGGTC
>NZ_JAEVHJ010000246.1:0-10290 GCF_016802855.1 Micromonospora sp. ATA51
CCTGGCGCTGCTCGCCGCCGAGCTGCGCGACGCGCTCACCCTGGACCGGCTGCGCCGACCCGGCCGCCGCCCGGCACCTGCGCACGACGACCGGAGGCTGAGCTCGGCGCCGCCGGGGCGACCGGTGCGCTCATCAGCCGCGGTGCGGTCCCCTGATCTCGCCGGAGCCGCGGGGGATCAACCGGGTCGCCACCAGATGCGTCCGCGGTCGCCACTGCTCGCCGTCCAAGCGCCGGAAGATCAGCGACGCGGCGACCCGGCCCATCTCGGACGGGTCCTGTGCGACCACCGTGACGGCCGGCTGGAGCAGGTCGGCGAGGGGGAAGTCGTCGAAGCCCACGAGGGCCACCTCGTGCTGCCGGCCGAGCTGCTGGAGGGCCCGGATGGCCCCGATGGTGACGAGGTTCTGCGAGGTGAACAGCGCGGTGGGCGGGGACCCGGCGGACAGCAGCCGGCGTACCGCCGCCTCCGATTCCCGCTCGGTGTGCAGGTCGTGCACGGCGGGGGCGGCGGACGGTCGGATGCCGTGATCGGTGAGGGCCTCCCGGAAACCCTGGAACCGCTGGCGAGCGGTGGGGATCGTCTGCAGGTCGCCGAGGTAGGCGATGTCCCGGTGGCCGTGCGCGACGAGGTGGTGGACGGCCGACGCGGCGCCGTCGTGGTTGTCGGCGAGCACGGCGTCGACCGGCAGGCCGACCGGCGGCCGGTCGACGAAGACCACCGGGGTGCCGGCGTTGACCTCGCCGGCCAGGTAGCTCTGGTCGTCGCTGGCCGGCACGACGACCAGGGCGTCGGCCTGCCGCATGGTGAAGGCGTGGATGAGGTCCCGTTCCCGTTCCGGGTTCTCGTCCACGCTGCCGGCGAAGATGAGCACGCCCCGATCCCGCGCGGCGTCCTCCAGGGCGCGGTGCAGGGCGGCCGAGAAGGGGTTCGCCAGGTCCTCCAGGACCGCGGCGATGGCCGCGCTGCGGCCGCTGGACCGGCGCAGGCTGCTCGCGGTGAAGTTGGGCCGGTAGTCGAGCTGGGCGATCGCCCGCTGCACGGCGGCGGTCTTCGGGGCGGAGACGCCCGCCTCGCCGTTGACCACCCGGGAGACGGTCTTCGGGCTGACGCCGGCGAGCAGTGCGACGTCCCGGAGCGTGGGCCGGGCCTTGGCGCCGGTCGACGTAGCGGGGGCGGCAGCGTGCATGGGCGCTCCTACCGGGCGGGGTGCTGCGGTGGCGGTCGGGGACCACGGCGTACGCCGTGGCCCCCGACATGGTGATCGACGGTCAGGTTATCGCCACACCGACCGCAGCGGCCGGATGGTGAGCGAGCGCACCACCACGTCGCCGCCCTCGGCGAACAGGCGCGTCCGGTCGCTGGTCGGCGCGGGGAAGATCTGATCGGTGATGGTGGTCTGTCCCGCCCCGCCGAACACCTCCACCGACGAGCGGTCCACGTACACCGTCATCCGCACCCGGTCGCCGTCCACGGACAGCGGGCCGGAGTGCACGCCGGGGAAGAGCGGACCGACCTCCACCTGCCCGGAGCGCGTCCGGTCGACGTAGAGGCGGCGCGCCCCGGCGTCGTACCCGACCACCGTCCGTTCGTCGTCGCCGCCGCGTACCTGGAGGCCGAAGCGGTCGGCGTCGCGGAGTTCGAACTCCGCCCGGATCTCCAGCACGGCGCCGTCCGCCGCCGGGGGCAGATCGAGCACTCCGGGCCGTACGGTGGCGTCGCGCAGGGTGAACACCTCGCCGCCGCCGCGGAGGGCGGTGAGCTGCGCGGTCGGCTGCTGGACGAGGCGCACCGCGCCGTCGACGGTCTTCAGCGCGAGCTCCCGGGGCAGGGCCATCGCGCCGCGCCACGGTGCGGTCGGCACGCTGCCGGCGTACTGCCAGTTGTTCATCCAGCCGATCGCGACGCGCTGTCCGCCGGGGGCGTCGTTGTAGGTGACCGCCGCGTAGTAGTCCTTGCCGTGGTCGAGCCAGTCGTAGCGTTCCAGCTCGCTGGCCGCCGGCCGATCGGCGAACATGACGTGGTCGACGAGGAGGTGGCCCCAGCCGCCGGAGTTGAAGTCGTTGATCTCCAGGTGGGCCCGCCGGCCGGCGAACTCGCGGACGTCCCAGCCCACCCAGTCCAGGCGTTCGCTGTCCTTCCCGGTGGCGGTCCGGACGACCTGGCCGTCCACGACGAGGTTGACCGCGGTCTCCACGGACCGGGGCAGCACCGGTTCGTCGGTGGCGACGAGGTGGTCGACCAGCAGGTGTCCCCACCCGCCGGTGTTCTCGTCGACGATCCGCAGCTGGGCGGTGCGACCGCGGAACTCGGTCACGTCCCAGCTGCGCCAGTTCATGAAGCCGGAGAAGTTGCCGGTGGCCGTGCGCACCACCCGGCCGTCCACGAGCAGCTCGACCGCCGTGTCGCCGGTGCCGTCGTTCAGGTGGCCGCCGGCGCCGACGAGCAGGCTCAGGTGGTTGCGGTCGATGGTGAAGCCGGGCGAGGTGAGGGTGCCCGTGGTCGAGTCGGCCTCGAAGAAGGTGGTGAGCAGCTTGTCGCCGACGTGGCCGCGCTCCGACCGGGCGGGGCCCGCCACCGGCGCGCGGTCGCGCAGCCCGCCGGTCGCCGTCCACCCCGCCTGCTCGTACGTCCGGCCGTCGGGGAACTCGAAGTCGATCACCGGCTCGGCGTCGGCCGGTACGAAGGCGGTCGTCGTGCCGGGCAGGTGCGGATGGGCGCCCCCGCCGACGAGCAGGTTCAGGTAGTCCCGGCCGACCGTGAAGTCGGGGGAGACCATCCGTCCCGTGGGTGCGTCGAAGCCGAGGAAGCTGTTGACCAGGGATCGCCCCCGGAACCCGCTGACCTGCTGCTGTCCGGGCACGGTGCCGGGGTACGGGCCGGTGCCGAAGGGCCCGGGCCCCAGGGCCGGGTCGTTCTCCACCGTCCAGCCGGCGTAGTCGTGTTCGAAGTCGGCGAAGAGCGTCCCGGCGGGCGGCTCCGGGTCGCCGGTGACGATGTTGTCGGCGGTGAAGCGGGTGCCGTCCCAGTCGCCGATGAAGTACTGCGCGCCCGATCCGCCGGCGACCGCGCCGGGGTTCAGGTTGACCACCAGCACCCACCTGGTGTGCCGCGGATCGCCGTCGACCGGCAGTTCGAACAGGTCTGGCACCTCCCAGACGCCGCCGACGGCGTTGGCCGGCCCGAAGTCGCTCAGGTGGGTCCAGGTCCGCAGGTCGGGGGAGCCGTAGAAGCTCACCTTGTGCTCGGTGGCCAGCACGACCGCCATGGTCCACCGGCCGGCTTTGGTGTCCCAGAAGACCTTCGGGTCGCGGAACTCCCGGGAGCCCAGGTCCAGCACCGGGTTTCCGGCGTACTTCGTCCAGGTGCGCCCGCGGTCGGTGCTGTACGCCAGCGACTGCGCCTGGCTGCCGGTGGCCGGATATGAGCTGGTGTAGACGGCGACCATGGCCGGCGCGCCAGGGCGGCCGAAGCCGGCGGTGTTCCGCTCGTCGACGACGACGGACCCGGAGAAGATGTGCTCGTCGGCCGAGTAGGGGATGGCGACCGGCAGTTCGGTCCAGTGCAGCAGGTCGCGGCTGACCGCGTGTCCCCACGACATGTTGCCCCACTGCGCGCCCTCGGGGTTGTACTGGAAGAACAGGTGCCACTCGCCCTGGTACCACACCAGGCCGTTCGGATCGTTCATCCAGTTCCGCTCGGGGCTGAAGTGGAGCTGTGGTCGGTGGGGCTCGTCCCTGGTTGGGTTCGGCGCCGCGTGCGCGCCGGGCGCGGCGCCGGCGCCAGGAGAGTCGCGGCCGCGCAGGCGGCCAGCCATCGGCGGATCCTCATCCACATCCTCCGTCCATCGGGGACTTCTCGTCGCCCGGTCCGGGTCCCGGGCGCCGACCGTGGGGCGAATCGTGCGCGTGCCTGACATCGATGTCAAGAGTTGCCTACGGGTTTCGTCCTGGTTATGAGAAAGCACGGGCGAAGCCATTGACATCTCTCCGGCGCTGACCCGAAACTGCCCTGACATCGTTGTCAGTGCGGTCCCGGTCCGGCCGGGGAGTCTTTGAGGGAGAACACATGATCCAGCGCATCGGCCGCCGCCGCGCGGCCCTGCTGGTCGCCGCCGCAGCGGCGACCGGCATGGTCGTCAGCGGGTGCGGCGACAGCTCGGGCGGCGGCTCCGGAGACGGTGACAAGAGCGTGGCCGTCTCGCTGATCACCAAGAACTCCACGAACCCGTTCTTCGTGACCATGCAGCAGGGCGCGAAGAAGGCCGCCGAGGCGGAGGGCGTGAAGCTGACCGTCGCCGCAGGCAAGGAGGACGGCGACGAGGCCGGCCAGGTGCAGGCCATCGAGGACGCGATCGCCCGCGGCGACGCGGGCATCCTGATCACCCCGAACGGCCCCGGCGTGAACCCCGCGATCAAGAAGGCCCGGGACGCCGGGCTCTACGTCATCGCGCTGGACACCCCGCCCGACCCGGCGAACACCGTGGACATCACCTTCGCCACCGACAACTTCAAGGCCGGTGAGCTGATCGGCAAGTGGACGGCGACCCAGCTCGCCGGCAAGCCGGCGACCATCGCCCTGCTGGACCTGTTCAACGACAAGGTCGTCTCCGTCGACTACAACCGCGACCAGGGGTTCCTGACCGGCATGGGCATCGACACCGCCGACCAGAAGAAGAACGGCGACGAGGCGAAGACCGGCAGCTACTCCGGCGGCAGCTACACGATCGCCTGCAACGAGCCGACCAACGGCGCCGAGGACGGCGGCCGGACGGCGATGGAGAACTGCCTGACCAAGAACCCCGACATCAACGTCGTCTACACCATCAACGAGCCGGCCGCGGTCGGCGCGCACAAGGCACTGCAGGCGGCGGGCAAGACCCAGGGCGTCCTGGTCGTCTCCGTCGACGGCGGGTGCGACGGCGTACGGCAGGTCAAGGACGGCGTCATCGGCGCCACCTCGCAGCAGTACCCGCTGAAGATGGCCGAACTGGGCGTACAGGCGATCAAGAAGATCGCGAACGACGGGGAGAAGCCCAAGGTCTCCGAGGGCCTCGACTTCTTCGACACCGGCGTCTCCCTGGTCACCGACAAGGCCGCCACCGGGGTCGAGAGCATCACCAGCGCCGACGGCGCCCAGCGCTGCTGGGGCTGAACCACCACCGCCACGGTCGAGGGCCCGGGACAGCCACCGCTCCGGCCCTCGACCGGGCAGATCGTCCGCCACCGCCGACCTCGGCAGGGAGCCCGCCGTGACCACCACGACACCACCGACCACCGCGGCGCAGCAGTTCGCCCTGCGCCGGCACTCGCCACTGCAACGCGTCCAGCACCTGCTGCACGCGCACCCCGCGATCAGCCCGTTCCTCGTGCTGGTCATCTCGTTCGTCGTCTTCTCCACCCTCAACCCGCGCTTCGCCTCGCCGAACTCGCTCTCGCTCGTCCTGCAGCAGGTGGCGGTCATCGGCGCGCTCGCCGTGGGGCAGACCCTGATCATCCTGACCGCCGGCATCGACCTGTCGGTCGGCGCCGTCGCCATCCTGGCCATGATGCTCGCGGCCAAGCTGGCCGAGGGGCAGGGGCTACCGGGCGCGCTCGCCATCGCGCTGGCCATCGCGGTCGGCGCCGCGGCGGGCGCGCTCAACGGCGCGCTGGTGACCCGGCTGAAGCTGCCGCCGTTCATCGTCACCCTCGGCACGCTCAGCGTCTTCACCGCCCTCGGGCTCCTCTACTCCGAGGGCCAGAGCGTCCAGGCCACCGACCTGCCGGCGGTGCTCAGCTGGACCGGCGAGTCCTTCCCGGTGGGCCGGTTCCGGATCACCGTGGGCGTGGTCGCCGTCGTCCTGCTCTACCTCGCGGTGGGCTTCGCCCTGGCCAAGACCGCCTGGGGCCGACACGTCTACGCGGTCGGCGACGACAAGGAGGCCGCCCGGCTCGCCGGCATCCGGGTCGACCGGGTGCTGCTGAGCGTATACGTCGTCGCCGGCGCCATCTACGGCATCACCGCCTGGATCCTGATCGGCCGGGCCGGCGCGGCCAGCCCGAACGCGATCACCGACGCCAACCTGGAGAGCATCACCGCCGTCGTCATCGGTGGGACCAGCCTCTTCGGTGGCCGCGGCGCGGTGCTCGGCACCCTGCTCGGCGCGCTGATCGTCGGCTTCTTCCGCAGTGGCCTCTCGCTCGCCGGGGTCGACGACCAGTACCGGGTACTCGCCGTCGGCCTGCTGGTGATCCTCGCCGTGGCCGTGGACCAGTGGATCAGGAAGGTGAGGTCATGACCGCCACCACCACGCACACCCCCGCCGGCCGCTCCGGCGCGGCGGACAGCGGGCAACGCTCACCGGTGCTGTCGGCCCGCGGCCTGGTCAAGACGTTCGGCAAGGTCGTCGGGCTCGACGGGGTGGACCTCGACCTGTACCCGGGCGAGGTGCTCGCCGTCATCGGGGACAACGGCGCGGGGAAGTCCACGCTGATCAAGTGCCTGACCGGCGCGCTGGCGCCGGATGCCGGGGAACTGTTCCTGGAGGGGAAGCCGGCCCAGTTCAAGCGGCCGCAGGACGCCCGGGACGCCGGCATCGAGACCGTCTACCAGACGTTGGCCGTGGCACCGGCGCTGGACATCGCGAGCAACCTCTTCCTCGGCCGGGAGAAGCGCCGCCGCGGCGTGCTCGGTTCGGTGTTCCGGATGCTCGACCAGAAGGGGATGCGCCGGGAGGCCGCGCAGGCCCTCGCCGACCTGGGCATCGGCACCCTGCAGAACGTGGCGCAGGCGTCGAGACGCTCTCCGGCGGACAGCGTCAGGCCGTGTCGGTGGCCCGGGCCGCCGCCTTCGGCAGCAAGGTGATCGTGCTCGACGAGCCCACTGCGGCGCTCGGCGTCAAGGAGTCCAACCAGGTGCTCCGGATGATCGAGGAGGTCCGGTCGCGGGGGCTGCCGGTCATCCTCATCAGCCACAACATGCCGCACGTGTTCGAGGTCGCCGACCGTATCCACATCCAGCGGCTGGGCCGCTGCGCGGGCGTGGTCACGCCGGCGTCGCACACCATGCCGGAGGCGGTGGCCATCATGACCGGCGCGACCACCCTCGAGGAGACCCCGGGCCGGACGGCGGGCTGAAGCCCGCCGCGGACGTGACCGGGCGATCCAGGCCCGGGAGAGGAAGACTGTGATCACGGTTGTCGGCGAGAGCCTGGTGGATCTGATCGAGGACCCGTCCGGGGAGGCGGTCGCCCACCCGGGAGGCAGCCCGGCGAACGTCGCCGTGGCGCTCGCCCGCCTCGGTCAGCCCACCACCCTGCTCACCCAGCTCGGTGCCGACGCGCACGGGCGGCTGCTCCGCGCCCACCTGGCCGGCAGCGGCGTACGGCTGGATCCGGCGTCGGTGCCGGACCTGCCGCGCACCAGCGTGGCCCGGACCCGGGTGGGCGCGGACGGGCAGGCCCGGTACGACTTCGACATCGCCTGGCGGTCCTTTCCGGAATTCCTGACCGGTGTCGGGTCACGGAGCGACTGCCTGCACACCGGCTCGCTCGCCACGGTTCTCGAGCCGGGCGCCGGCGACGTGCTGGCGCTGGTCCGGGCCCGGCGGGCGACCACGATGATCAGCTACGACCCGAACTGCCGGCCCGACCTGATGGGCGACCGGACCGCGGCCCGGCACCGGGTCGAGCAGCTGGTGGCGGTCAGCGACGTCGTCAAGGTCAGCCTGGAGGACCTGGCCTGGCTCCACCCGGGCCGCGGCTACCAGGAGGTGGGGCGGGCGTGGCTGAAGCTGGGGGCCGTGCTCGTGGTGGTCACCCTCGGCGACGGCGGGGCCTGGGCGGCCACCCGGCGCGGCACGGTACGGGTGGAGGCCCGGCCGGTGCGGGTGGTGGACACCGTCGGCGCGGGCGACGCGTTCACGGCCGGGCTACTGGCCGCGCTGAGCGAGCGGGACCTGCTCGGCGCCCCGCGGCGTCCGGCGCTCGGCGGCGTCGGCCGGGACACGCTCGGCGCCGTCCTGGCGGAGGCGGCCCATGTCGCCGCCCGCACCTGTGCCCGGCGGGGTGCGGATCCACCCACCCGGGCCGAGCTGGCCGTCGACCAGCCGGCCGTGCTCGCACCCGGAAGCTGACCGCGTGCTGTCGCCGTTCCACCACCACCCGTGCTCGGACGTCCGCTTCGCACCGTAGATAATGGACCGATGGTTGCCTGGGAGTACGCGTTGCTTGTCCGTCGCTATCAGGGGCAGGGCCGCAATTTCCACGTCTCATTCGTCTGGTACGGGCCCGACGGCTCACGCACCGACATCACCGCGTACGGCGACACCGCGATCGCGCACCTCAACCGGGCCGGCCGGGAGGGCTGGGAGCTGGTCTCCGCCGCCGAGGACGTCAACAACGTCCAGGGCAGCACCGAGGTGCACCGCTACCACCTGAAGCGCCCGCTGGCCTGACCGGTTAGCGTCTTCTCCCACCACCGCCGCTGGTCGGCGGTGGCGGGAGGAGGCAACAGTGGGCCGCTACGTCGTCGGCGTGGACTTCGGCACGCTCTCCGGCCGGGCCGTGGTGGTCGACGTGGCCGACGGCGCCGAGCGGGGCAGCGCGGTGCACGCGTACCGGCGCGGGGTGCTCGCCGACCGGCTGCCGGACGGACCGGCGCTGCCGCCGGACTGGGCGCTGCAGGACCCGGAAGACCACCGCGAGGTGCTGCGGACCGCCGTGCCCGCCGCCGTCCGCGCGGCCGGCGTCGACCCGGCCGAGGTGATCGGCATCGGGCTGGACGCCACCTCCTGCACGGTGCTGCCCACCATGGCCGACGGCACCCCGCTCGCCGAGCTGCCCGAGCTGCGCGACCGGCCGCACGCCTGGCCGAAGCTCTGGAAGCACCACGCCGCGCAACGGCAGGCCGATCGGATCAACGCCCTCGCCGCCGAGCGCGGCGAACCCTGGCTGGCCCGCTACGGCGGCCGGGTCTCCGCCGAGTGGCAGCTCGCCAAGGCGCTGGAGGTGCTGGAGGACGACCCGGCGGTGTTCCGCCGCGCGGAGCGCTGGATCGAGACGGCCGACTGGCTGGTCTGGCAGCTCTGCGGCCGCCCGACCCGCAACGTCTCCGCCGCCGGCTTCAAGGGACTACGCCAGGACGGCCGCTACCCGGCCCCCGACTTCCTCGCCGCGCTCCACCCCGAGCTGCCCGACCTGCTGCCAAAGGTCGACGGGCCGCTGGTGGAGTCCGGTGCCCGGGCCGGCGCGCTGACTGCCGAGGCGTCCGGATGGACGGGCCTGCCGGCCGGCGTCGCGGTCGCGGCCGGCGCCATCGACGCGCACGTCACCGCCGCCGCGGCCCGGTCGGTCGAGCCGGGCCGGATGCTCGCCGTCCTCGGCACCTCCACCTGCCTGATCATGAATTCGGACGCCTGTCACGAGGTGCCCGGGGTGTGCGGCGTCGTCGAGGGCGGGGTCACCGCCCGCGGCTGGGGCTACGAGGCTGGGCAGAGCGGCGTGGGTGACATCTTCGCCTGGTACGTCGAGCGGGCCCTGCCCGGGTCGTACGCGGACGAGGCGCGGCGGCGCGGGGTCTCGCCGTACGAGCTGCTGGACGCCCGCGCCGCGACCAGCCGGTGGGCGGGCACGGGCTGCTGGCGCTGGACTGGCACAGCGGGAACCGCTCGGTGCTGATGGACCACGAGCTGAGCGGCGTGCTGGTCGGGCTGACCCTGGCCACCCGGCCGGAGGAGATCTGGCGGGCGCTGCTGGAGGCCACCGCGTTCGGCGCGCGGACGGTCGTCGAGGCGTTCACCGCGGCCGGGGTGCCGGTGGACGAGTTGACCGCGGCCGGTGGGCTGACCGCCAACCGGCTGCTGCTGCGGATCTACGCCGACGTGCTGCGCCGGCCGCTGCACGTGCTGGACGCCGCGCACCCGGCCGCCCTCGGCGCGGCGATCCACGCGGCGGTGGCGGCCGGGGCGTACCCGGACGTGGAGGCGGCCTCGGCGGCGATGGGCGCGCGGCACCGCGAGACCTGGCGCCCCGACCCGGCCGCGCCGCCGCCCTACGACGACCTCTACGCCGAGTACCGCGCCCTGCACGACCACTTCGGCCGGGAGGAACCGACGTCCTGCACCGCCTCCGCGCCCTTCGCAACCGCGCCCACCACACCCCCGGCGCCTGTTGATCAAGAGGTTCGCGTCTCCGGGAAACCCGCGGATCAGGCTCAACTCCACCACCGCCAACCCCACCGACCGGTTCAACGCCATCGGGTTGGCCGGCGTGCTGACCGGCGACTCCGACGGCCACGGCGTGCGGGCCCT
>NZ_JAEVHJ010000247.1:0-10268 GCF_016802855.1 Micromonospora sp. ATA51
GCGGACGGCCGGGGTCGGCGGGGCGGGCGGCGGCGCGTCGAGTCCGAGCGCTCGGGCCACCGTGTCGAACCGGCCGCCCAGCGCGAGGGTGGCCGAGGTGGCGACCACGGTGCGCTCGTCGTACAGGTGGGTGGCGAGGGTGCCGGCGACGGAGAGCGGGGCGACCACCAGGGCCCGGCGGCTGCCGTTGTCGGGCTTCTCCACCCAGGCCACGTCGTGGTCCGCCTCCTCCAGCAGCCGCTGGGCGGTGGTGGAGAGCTCGTCCAGCACCGCCTTCGCCTGCTGCTTGCGGACCGGGTCCGGGTCGTCGGCCTTGACCTCGCCGATCGCCTCCAGCGCTGCCCGGGTCGCCGCGTCGAGCAGCGTGCACGCCTCGCGCAGCGGCCCCGGCAGCCCGCCGGTCAGCCGCCCGGCGGGCACCTCGGCCAGCCCGACGGCGAGGGCGTCGCCGGCCTCGGTGAGCCGTTCGGCGACGTCCGGGCGCAGCAGTGGCCGGGCCCGCCGGGCGGACCGGTCGATCAGCTCCGGGACCAGCTCGGCCTGGGCGGCCGAGGAGACCCGGTCGGCGAGCTCGTGCGCCTCGTCCACGATGAGCAGCTTGTGCGGCGGCACGATGTGCCGGCCGGCGAGCATGTCGACGGCGAGCAGGCTGTGGTTGGTGACCACGATGTCCGCCTCCCGGGCCCGGGCCCGGGACGCCTCGGCGAAGCACTCCTGACCGAACGGGCACCGGCTCGCGCCGACGCACTCCCGCGCCGGCATGGAGACCGTCCGCCAGACCTGGTCGTCCACGCCCGGGTCCAGCTCGTCCCGGTCGCCGGTGGCGGTCTCCTCGGCCCAGTCCCGCAACCGCTGGATCTGCTTGCCGAGCCGGCCCGCCTCGCCCAGCCACTTCGTGCCGCCGCCGCCCGGGCGGGCGGCCGGGGCGTCGAAAAGGGTCTCCTCCGGCTCGTCCTCGGTGGAGTTGTCCAGCCGGGCCAGGCAGAGGTAGTGGTGCCGGCCCTTGAGCACGGCGAAGGTGGGCCGCCGGCGGAGCAGCGGCTCCACCGCGTCGGCGAGCCGGGGCAGGTCGTGGTCGACCAGCTGGGACTGCAAGGCCAGGGTGGCGGTGGAGACCACGACCGGGCCGTCCACGGTCAGCGCCGGGGCGAGGTAGGCCAGCGACTTGCCGGTGCCGGTGCCGGCCTGGACGAGCAGGTGCTCGCCGGAGGCGATGCTCCGCTCGATCGCCTCGGCCATCTGCTGCTGGCCCGGGCGGGTGGCCCCGCCGGGCACCGCGCCGACCGCGGCGGCGAGCAGGTCGGCCCCGCTCGGCCGGGTGCCCCGACCCTTCCGGGACGCGGCGGGACCGGTGGCGGTGCGGGGCGGAGTCACCGTGCGACGGTACCCGTCGCCGCCGACACCGGGCGCGCCCATCCGCCGCGTGGCGTCGTCGCGGCATGCGTCCGCGCGGGTCGCGTCCGGTTACCTGCCGATCGCGTCGCGTGGCCGGAATCGGTTAGGGTGCCAGTCATGCCGAGCGACGTGGTCCGCGTGATCTACCGCAAGTACGACGGCAGCGCCCACCGCGACTACCCGGCCCGTCGGCTCGCCGAGGACGACCTCGGTGTCTGGCTCGGCGTGCCGGCCGGCACCGAGTCGGTCTACCACGGCCGGCCGTCGGTCGAGCAGATCCCCTTCGTCCTGCTGGTGCCGCACCACGGCTGGTGGACCGGCATGTTCAACCCGCCGCCGCGGACCAGCGAGGTCTACTGCGACATCGCCACGCCGGCCCGTTGGGAGGGCGACGACACGGTCCACCTGATCGACCTCGACCTGGATGTGGTGCGTCGCCGGGCGACCGGCCTGGTGGAGTTGCGGGACGAGGACGAGTTCGCCGAGCACCGCGAGCGGTTCGGCTACCCCGACGACGTGGTCGCCGAGGCCCAGTCGGCGGCCCGCTGGCTCTTCGGCGCGCTCGGCGACGGCACCGAGCCGTTCGCCACGTCGTACCGGAAGTGGCTGGCCCTGGTGGTCTGAGCCGACCTCACCAGCGCAGCGGCCAGGTCTCCTCGGCGCCCAGCGGTGGGAGGTCGCGCACCTTCTCCGGGTTGAGCTGGTTGAATACGCCGGTGATCCGGCCGGAGTGCACGGCGAACGCGGTCACCAGCCGGATCGGCCGGCCGTCCCGGTGCACGGTCTCGGCCTGCCAGCCGAGGGCGCCGTCGACCAGTGCGGGCCGGGCCAGCAGCCGGCCGCCGTACCGGCCGGCCTGGCCGAAGAGGCCGAGGATGAAGCGGGCCACCGCGTCGGCCCCGACGACCGGCCGGCGGGCCGCCGGGAAGTGCCCGCCGCTGTCGCCGATCAGCACCACGTCCGGGGCGAGCACCTGGACCAGCCGGTCCAGCTCGCCGGACTCCACGGCGGCGGCGAACGCGGTCAGCACCCGCCGCTGCTCGGCCAGGTCGGCGGTGTGCCGGGGGACGTCCGGGGCGGTGACCGCCCGGCGGGCCCGGGAGGCGAGCTGCCGGGCCGCGGCGGGTGTGGTGCCGAGCACCTCCGCGATGGTGGCGAACGGCACCGCGAAGACGTCGTGCAGCACGAACGCGACCCGCTGTTCCGGCGCGAGCCGTTCCAGCACCACCAGCAGCGCCGTGCCGACCTGGTCGGCGCGGACCGCCCGTTCGGCCGGGTCGGGGGCGAAGCCGTCGGCCGTCGGGACCGGCCGCACCACCGGCTCCGGCAGCCACTGGCCCGGGTAGGCCTCCCGGCGTACCCGCGCGGAGCGGAGCACGTCCAGGCAGATCCGCGAGCAGGTGGTGGTGAGCCAGGCGCGCAGGTCCCGGATCTGGGCGCGGGCCGCCGGGTCGGCGAGCGCGGCGGCGTACCGCAGCCAGGTCTCCTGGACCGCGTCCTCGGCTTCGCTCCGGCTGCCCAGCATCCGGTGGGCGACCGCCATCAGGTGCCCGCGCTCCGCCTCGAACTCGGCATCGAGATCCACTGCCATCACGTCCCTCCCCGCAGCCGCATTCTCCCCCTCCTCTGCACGTCCCGCCGCCCCGGAACGTGACGGCCACCGCGACTCGATGCCGAATCCTGCCCGACGAGGGCGCGGAACGGGTTGAACGGGTGTTCACACCGCCCTGATCGACCGGGCGGCGGGCAGGGGAGGGGTTGTCGGGAGGCGGAGGCGGGTGAGCTGGGTGAGGATCGGGGGATGAGCGGAGTCGAAGGGGCCGGGGTCGTGCCGCCGCACGGCGGCACGATGCGGGAGTTGCTGCGGGTGCGGCCCGAGGGCGGCGCGGTGGACCTGGGGGCGCTCGACCCGCGCTCGACGCCGGGGCTGCCGGCGGCGGCGGGCAGCGGGAAGCGGCGCAGGGCGTGGGCCCACGAGCAGGTCGAGCTGCTCGGCGCCGACCTGGGCCGGCAGCAGGAGATGCTGTACGCGTCGGCGAAGGGCGCCGCCGGCCCGGATGCGCCGACCAGCGCTCCGACGGCGGCGGACGCCCACCTCGACGGCGACCGGCCGCGCCGGGTGCTGCTGGTGCTCCAGGCGATGGACTGCGGCGGCAAGGACGGCACGATCAAGCGGGTGGCCGGCGCGATGAACCCGCTCGGCCTGCACATCCGCTCGTTCGGGCGCCCAGCGCGGAGGAGCTGCGGCACGACTTCCTGTGGCGGATCCGCGGGGCCCTGCCGCCCCCCGGTTACGTCGGGATCTTCAACCGCTCGCACTACGAGGACGTGCTGATCGCCCGGGTCGGCGCGCTGGTCGACGAGGCCACCTGGCGGGCCCGGTACGACGAGATCAACGCCTTCGAGCGGGAGCTGGCCGACGGCGCGGTGACCCTGGTGAAGGTGATGCTGCACATCTCGTACGCGGAGCAGGGCGAGCGGCTGATGGAGCGGCTGACCGACCCGCGCAAGTACTGGAAGTACAGCCCCAGCGACCTGGAATCGCGGGCCCGCTGGGACGACTACCAGGCGGCGTACGCCGACGCCCTGGCCCGGTGCGACGCGGACGACGCGCCCTGGTTCGTGGTGCCGGCGGACCGCAAGTGGTACCGGGACTGGGCCGTCGCCCACCTGCTCCGGGAGACGTTCGGCGGACTTCACCTGGGGTATCCGGCTGCCGGTTTCGACGTGCAGCGGGAGCGCCAGCGGTTGCGGAGCGGGGACGAGGGGCTGAAGGTGAACGGCAGGTGAACGAGCGGTGAATCCGGCCTGACCAGGGGTGGGCCGGGGAATGCCCGCTCCCGCCGTGTCCTTAGCATGCCCAGAGCAGGCGCCCGGGGGCGTCGGCCACCCTTCCACCGACACGACGAGGTCCGTGCTGTGAAGTTTTCCTTCCGTCCCACCGAGGGCGCCTTCTACGAGCTCTTCACCAGGGCCGCGCAGAACCTGGTGCGGGGTACCGAGCTGCTCAACGAGCTGGCCCTGCCCGGCGTCGACGTCCAGTCGGTCAGCGAGCGGCTGACCGAGGTCGAGCACGACAGTGACCAGATCACCCACCAGCTGTACAAGAAGATCAACTCCACCTTCATCACCCCGTTCGACCGGGAGGACATCTACCGGCTGGGCTCGCTGCTCGACGACGTGATGGACCACCTGGAGGCAGTCGGCAACCTGCTCTACCTGTACGGCCTGACCAAGCTCCCCGCGCTGCCGCGCGAGCTGCACGAGCTGGTGAACGTCCTCGACCTGCAGGCCAAGCTGACCGCCGAGGCGATGCCCCGGCTGAAGTCGATGAAGGATCTCGAGGAGTACTGGATCGAGTGCAACCGGCTCGAGAACGACGGCGACCAGGCGTACCGGATGCTGCTGGTCCGGCTCTTCTCCGGCGAGTACGACGCGCTCACCGTGCTGAAGATGAAGGAGGTCGCCGACGAGCTGGAGGCCGCCTGCGACGCCTTCGAGCACGTGGCGAACACCGTCGAGACCATCACGGTCAAGGAGTCCTGATCCTGTGACTCCCGAACTCATCGCCGTGCTGGCGGTGATCGCGGTGGCCCTGGCGTTCGACTACACCAACGGCTTCCACGACGCCGCCAACGCGATCGCGACCAGCGTCTCGACCCGGGCGTTGACGCCCAGGATCGCCCTGCTGCTGGCCGCCGTCGGCAACTTCGTCGGCGCGCACTTCGGCGCCGGCGTGGCCAAGACCGTGGGCGACGGCCTGGTCACGCTCCCGACCGGCGTGGCCAGCCTCGGGGTGGTCTTCGCCGGGGTGCTCGGCGCCATCGCCTGGAACCTGATCACCTGGTACTTCGGCCTGCCGTCGTCCTCCTCGCACGCCCTCTTCGGCGGCCTGGTCGGAGCGACCCTGCTGGCCACCGGCGGCGTGGTCCAGTGGGCCAACATCGGCGAGAAGGTCATCCTCCCGATGATCCTGTCGCCGATCGTCGGCCTCACCCTCGGCTACCTGCTGATGCTGGCCATCCTCTGGCTCTTCCGGAAGGGGCAGCCGGGCAAGCTGAACCGCGGTTTCCGCTGGGCGCAGACCCTCTCGGCGGCGGCCATGTCGGTCGGCCACGGCATGCAGGACGCCGCGAAGACCATGGGCATCGTGGTGCTGGCCCTCTACACCGGTGGCTTCCAGGACGACAAGACGCACATCCCGGGCTGGGTCTTCTGGACCTCGGCGACCATGCTGGCACTGGGCACGTACGCCGGTGGCTGGCGGATCATCCGGACCCTGGGCCGCAAGATCATCGACCTGGGCCCGCCGGAGGGCTTCGCCGCCGAGACGGTGGCCAGCGCGGTGCTCTACTTCAACGCCCTCGTGCTGAAGGCGCCGATCTCCACCACCCACACGATCACCTCGGCGATCATGGGCGTGGGCGCGACCAAGCGGCTCTCCGCGGTCCGCTGGAACGTCGCCGGCAACATCGTGATCGCCTGGATCATCACGTTCCCGGCCGCCGCGGCGATCGCCTGCCTCTCCTACCTGGTGGTCCGGCCGCTGTTCTGACGCGCCGACCGCCCGTCGAGGGGCCCCCTGCCACGGCAGGGGGCCCCTCACGCGTGGTCGACGGGTTTGCTGCCACGGCAGTGGGCCTTCACGGGTAGTCGACCCCGATCCGCTCCCGGATCCCGTCCAGCAGCGCCATCACCTCCAGCGTCGTGGCGTGCGGGACCAGCGGGCTCTCGGTCAGCCCGGCGGCCAGGCAGCGCTGCACCTCGGCGGCCTCGTGCTGGTAGCCGCCGCCGGTCAGGTCGGCGGGAATGGTCTCCGGTTCGGTCCCGAGCCGGTGCAGCACGGCCGAGCCGGGCCGGTAGAAGGGCTCGGGCAGGTCGACGCGGCCGGTGGTGCCGGTGATCGAGGCGGTGATCGCGGTCGCGCCGACCATGCCGCAGCTCAGCGTGGCGACCGCGCCCGAGTCCCAGCCGAGCACGATGCCGGTGTTCTCGTCCACGCCCTCCGGGCCGAGCCTGGCCCAGGCGTGCACGTGCTGCGGCACGCCGAGCAGCAGGTGGGCCAGGCTGACCGGGTACACCCCGAGGTCGAGCAGCGCGCCGCCGCCCAGCGTCCGGGCCCGCATCCGATGCTCGGGCGGGAACGGCCCGGCCACCCCGAAGTCCGCCCGCACGCTGGTCACCTCGCCGATCGCGCCGTCCGCGATCAGCTCCACCACGCGCAGGATCAGGGGGTTGGTCCGCATCCACATGGCCTCCATCAGGAAGACCCCGCGGGCCCGGGCCGTCTCCACCAGCTCGGTGCTGGTGACCAGGTCCAGCGCGCACGGCTTCTCCACCAGCACCGCCCGTCCGGCGGCCAGGCAGGTCATGGTCGCCTCGTGGTGGGCAGCGTGCGGGGTGGCCACGTAGATCACGTCCAGGTCCGGGTCCGCGGCCAGGCCCGCCCAGGAGCCGTACGCCCGGGGGATGCCGTGCCGGGCGGCGAACAGCTCGGCGCTCGCCGGCGTACGCGAGCCGACCGCGACCAGTTCGGCTCCCGGCACCAGCCGCAGGTCCTCGGCGAAGCGGCCGGCGATGTGCCCGGTGGCCAGGATTCCCCAACGCGTCATGCCGGCACGCTATCCCGGCCCGCCCGGACGCCCGGGAGGATGATCCACCGGTCGGGAACTAGGCTCGCGGGATGACGATCGACGGCTTCACCGCACCCCCCGCCCTGGTGGAGCACGCCCGGCGGTTCCGCGCCGAGGGCGGCACCCCGGCGGTGCCCCGGGTCGCGGCCACCGTGCTGCTGCTCCGCCCCGCCGGCGCCGACTTCGAGGTGTACGTCATCCGCCGGGTCGCCGCGATGGCCTTCGGTGGCATGTACGCCTTCCCCGGCGGCGGGGTGGACCCCTCCGACTCCCAGATCCACCTGGACTGGGCCGGCCCGGAGCCGCCGAGTGGGCCACCCGCCTCGGGCAGCCGCCGGACGCCGCCCAGGCGGTGGTCTGCGCCGCCGCCCGGGAGGTCTTCGAGGAGGCCGGCGTGCTGCTGGCCGGCCCGGACGCCGCGATCGTGGTGGGTGACGTCAGCGGCGACGACTGGGAGACCGCACGACAGGATCTGGAGGGCCGCCGGGTGGGCTTCGCCGACCTGCTCGCCGGGCGGCGGCTGACGCTCCGCTCCGACCTGCTGCTGCCGTGGAGCCGGTGGATCACGCCGGAGTTCGAGCCGCGCCGCTTCGACACGTACTTCTTCGTGGCCCTGCTGCCGGAGGGGCAGCGGACCCGGGACGTCTCCGGCGAGGCCGACCACACCATGTGGGTGCGCCCGGCGGACGCGCTGGCCCGCGCCGAGGCCGGCGAGCTGACCATGCTGCCCCCCACGCTGGTCACCCTGGCCCAGGTGGCGGCGGCCGGCGACCTGGCCGGCGTGGCCCGCGCCGCCGCCGCCCGCGACGCCGCCACCCCGATCACCCCCCGCCTCGACCTCCCCGACGACGGCGAACCCCGCTTCGTCCTGGCCTGACCCGCACCGCCCCCCGCGATCTTGCACTTTCGGCCCGGGCGAAACCGGCTTTCCGGGCAACGGGCGGGCCCTGACTGCAAGATCGGCGGGGAAGGGCGGTCAGCCCGCCGCGCGGAGGTAGCGGGTGGCGAGGGTACGCAGCAGGTCGGCCAGTTCCGGTGGGTGCTGGACGGTGAAAGTCGGTGTCGAGGAGGCCGAGCCAGACCGCCATCGTCTCCAGGCGGTCCGCGCCGGTGTGCAGCAGGCAGCTCCGCTGGTCGACCGGTTCCACCGTGCCGACGGCCGGGTTGATCTGTTCGGCGACCACCTCGGCGGGGGCGTGCACCAGGATCCGCGCCCGGTGCCGCCAGGCTGCCGCCGACACCCCGCGCCGGACCCGGTCGACCACGTCCTCGGGCAGTTCCCGGGGCGCGAAGCGGGGACCATTCGGAGTGTGCGCGGGGTGATCCGGTCGACCCGGAACGTCCGCCAGTCGTCGCGTTCCGGGTCGAAGGCCACCAGGTACCAGCGGCGCCCCCAGTTGACCAGCCGGTACGGCTCGACGTCCCGGCGGCCGGCGGAGGCTGGCCAAGCTCGCACAGTGGTGGCGGACGTCCAGATCGGCGGAGAGCGTCGAATCGGCGAATCGCCCGAGGTTTGGGGGGTCAGCAGCGTGCATGTGCAGGTCGTCAACCACAGTGCCATGCCGATCCTCAACCTCTACATCACGGCCAGCCCACAAGACCACGATGAGGTACCAGGGGACTCGCTCCCAGTCGTCGGACCCGGCGAAAAGGTCTTGAGCATCATCGAACTGTCGCCTGCGGTGCCGCCTCCCACGGTGGGCCGCAAGGAGGACATGATCGGGTCGGTAATCCGCTTCACGGACGCGGCCGGCCTCCAGTGGACCGCGCGCGAGCCGGGTCACCGGCAGGGGAAGTTGCTCTTCGAGCAGGTGACACCGGTGTTGTACGCGTCGTTGAAGTGCGTGTAGTAGGCGTCGTAAAGCGGGTGGGCGGTGCCGGTCTCCGGGGCCATCTTCACGAAGATCTCGTCGTTCTCGCCGAGCGCGTCCTGCGTCCAGTTCTGCGAGCCCGTGTAGACGCGGTACTGCAGGGCGATGCCGTACCTGCCGTACGCCGCGAAGAACTTGTCGTGCACCTTGTCCTTGCGGCGGATGGCCACACCGGCGTCGAGGAGTTCGTTGTAGACCGACTGGCTCATGGCGATACCGCCGTCGGCGTTCGTACCGATGGCCATCCAGACCTTGCACCCGGCGGCGCGGAACCGGGTGGCGAGGTTGACGAGCTGCGGACGCCCGGTGGTCACCGACGCCATGCCGACGCGCAGCCGGCAGTCGGCGTCCGGGGTCAGGTCGTTGAGCCGGGTGACGATGGTATCGGTCTGCCCCGCGCCCTCCGGGGAGGCGTACGCGTCGGCCGCGGCCGCCTGGTAGTAGCCGCGGCCGGAGGCGGAGTCGTAGTAGTCGTTGCCGCTGTAGTGCCGGCGGTTCCACATGTCGGTGAAGTTCGCGTTGAGCCCCGCGGCGAGCGTGGCGTCGCCGTAGACCGTGACGGCGTTGTTGAACGCGTCGGGGCCGGTGGCGTAGGTGAGGTTGCTCGACCCGAACCAGACGACGTTGCCGCGGGCCACGCCGTTCGGGTCGGTGGTGCTGGTGAACGTGAAAATCTTCGTGTGCATGTCGCCGTCGGCGCTGGTGCTGATGCAGCCGTGGCCGCCGCTGCTGTTGAGGCAGAACTGGTGGTTGGTGAGCTGCTTGATCGTCGTGACGGCCGGGTCGGTCGAGGTGGCGTTCTTTCCGTCGAGGACCACCATCACGGTGACGCCGCGACTCTGGGCACGCAGCAGCGCGTCGGCCACGGAGTCCACGCTGAGGGAGTGAATCGTTCCCCGGACGGTGGCGCCCGCGGGCGCCCCGTCGATCAACCGCTGCAGCTCGTTGACGATGGTGTAGTCGCGCCCTCCGGTCGGGTTGCTGAAGTGCGCCCACACCGGATAACCGGCCAGAGTGGCGGCGGAGACACTCGCCGCCTGGGGCGCGGCCGAGGCGGCCCCGGCCGGCGCCAGTACGCACAGCGCGGCGAGGGTGGGGACCAGCGTACGGCGGACCACTCCGCCCACACGGTTCATGATCATAGACAGGCATGGTCATGAACGAATTTCCCGGTGTCAATGCCCGGGCGCCGAACGTCCCGTGAACGGCGGTGTCAGCGCTGCGTGCGGTCGTCGATCTCGGTGCCGGACTCGCCGGGCCGGGCCCCGATCGCCTCCTCGGCGGCCCGACCGCCAGTGCTCTCGTCACCCAGGTCCAGACTGCTGCGGGGCAGGCCGGACAACCCGGCCGGATCCTGCGTCGGCTGGTC
>NZ_JAEVHJ010000248.1:0-10263 GCF_016802855.1 Micromonospora sp. ATA51
GCCGAGCCGGCCGGCACCGCCGGCACCCGGGACACCACCTGCTCGCAGACCGGGCAGGGCGCGCCGTCCACCAGGTGGGCCCGCAGGGCCACGGCCTGGTCGGTGGCCTTCGCCTCCTCGTGCGCCCGGAACGCCGCCTCCAGCTCCGCGTCCGCCCGCTCGGCCGCGGCCCGCGCCTCGGCCAGGGCCTGCGCCGCCGCGTCGTGTTCGGCCTGCGCCGCGGTCACCGCCGCCCGGACCGTCTCCGCCTCGGCGGTCAGCCGGTCCCGGTCGGCGTGCGCCTTCAGCAGCAGGCGCAGTGCGCTCTCGTCGCCCGCCGCGGTCAGCTCGCCGCGGAGCTTCTCCTCCCGCTCCTCGGCGAGCGCCACCGCCGCGACCGCCTCGTCGGCCGCGGCCCGCGCCGTGGTCACCGCGCGGGCCAGCTCGGCGATGCCGTCCGGCGCCCGCACCCCGGCCAGCACCGTCAGCTCCGCGTCGAGCGCGGCCAGCGCCGCCGCCACCTCCCGCGCCGTGGCCCGCGCCCCCTCCAGCTCCGGTACGGCCACCGCCACCGCCCCGGCCAGCTTCCGCATCCGGTCGACCTGCGCCTGCGCCCCGGCCACCGTCTCGTCGTCGACGGCGGCGAGCCCGGCGAGCATCCGGTCCACGGCCTCCAGCTTCGCCTCGGCCTGCGCGGCGCGTTCGGTGGCCCGCTTCTGCACCTCCTCGTAGACGCCGAGGCCGAGCAGGTTGACCAGGATCTGCTGCCGGGTGGCGGGCTTGGCGTGCAGGAAGTCGGCGAACTGGCCCTGCGGCAGCACCACGCAGGAGGTGAACTGCTCGTACGGCAGCCCGACCGCCGCCAGCACCGCGTCCTCCATCTCGGCGGGGGTGCCGGCGACCACCTCGCCGAGATCGTCCGGGCTGAGCCCGGTGTCCAGCTTGGTCACGTCGAAACCGGCGGGCATGAGCTGCAACCCGGCGTTGGCGGTCTTGACCGCGCCCCGGCCGTCCCGGCGGACCACCCGGGTGGCGACGTACCGGTCGCCGGCGGACTCGAAGACCAGCCGGACCCGGGCCTCGGTGGCCGACGGGGCGAGCGCGTTGGCCAGGCCCCGGGTGCCGCCCCAGCGGGGCACGGTCCCGTAGAGGGCGAAGCAGATCGCGTCGAGCACCGTGGACTTGCCGGAGCCGGTCGGCCCGACCAGGGCGAAGAAGTCGGCGTCGGTGAAGTCGACGGTGGTCTCCTCGCGGAAGACGGTGAACCCGGCCATGTCCAGGCGCATCGGTCGCATCAGCGGTCGACCTGCTTCCTACTGTTGCTCATGAGTGAGCGGTTCGGATGTCTCGCTCTCCGCTCGGCGGTGGCCGGGCTGGAGTCCTGGACCGGCAGTCTGGTCCGGTGGCGATCGGTCCTTTCCTGCAGGATCTGCCTCACTGCGTGGTGCGGGGTGTGCAGGGCGATGTCGGGGTCGCCTGCTCGCTGCAGGATGTTGATCGCGGCGTTCACGTCGGCCTGCCACACCACCCCGCACGAGGTGCAGTGAAGCCGGTCCCCGTTGCGTCGGCCGAGCCGGCCGCAGCGGTGACAGGCTTGTGAGGTGTAGGCGGCGTTGACGTGCACGAGCGCAGAACCTCTGCGCTCCGACACGTTTGTTAGGGCCTCGGCGGTGACCCCTTTGGTCCACGCGGCGAGGCGCCGGTTGACGTTCTTGCCGAGCCTCTTGCGCCCGGCGATCCTTTTGGTGAGGTCTTCGGCGACCACGGTGGCGGCCTTGTCGACGACCCGGTGCACTGCGGTGAAGATCTCGGTACGCACCCGTGCGCGGTGGCGGGCGGCCTGTCGGTCCCGCTTGACCGTCCCGAGATTGTTGACCGTGATCCGACGTGCCTTCGCGTGGTCACCACGCAAGGCGGCGGTGTTCGCTATGGAGCGCAGCTTCGCCCGACGCCGGTTACGTTCCTTCAACCGGTCCGACTCGCTGGTCAGCAACTCGCCGAGGCGGCTGCCGTGGCGAACGCCATCGGAATCGGTCAGGGCCTCGGTGTACCCCTTGTCGACGCCGACCGTCGCGTCGCCGCACGGCCGCTGCGACGACCGCATCTGCGACGCGTCGATCTGGTAGTGCACCTCGACCCGGCCGCCGCGCAGGATCAGCCGCAGCGTGCCAGTCGGGGCGACGGTCGTGGACAGCGGGATTCTCACCATCTGGCGGCGTTGGAGACCCGGAACCGCCAGCCACAACTGGCCGCGCCCGTCGGTGGCGGTGTTGTGCTGGTCGGCGCGCACCACGATCTGATCGTGCGTGCGGTTGCGGCCACGCTTCCAGTGCTTGCGCGTCTGCCGAGCCAGGAACGGGTCACCAGCCCACCGGTCAGCCGCCAGCGCGGCCAGCATTCGCTTGCGCTCGCCAGGATCGCCCGTGCGCCGGAAGACCGCCCGGCGGACCTGCACCTTGGCCGAGGCCAGGTTCGTCGCGATGTCGGCCATAGCGTCGCGGACCGTTTCCTTCCACGCATTCGCCAGCACACCGAACCGCACATGCGTGCCGTCGACCAACCACCGGTCCCGCACCTGCCGGTCCCTCAGGCCGGACCCGACTCCACTAATCGAGCGGTAACGCTGCCACACCTCACTGCGAACCGGACCCAACCGACGGGCCTGCTCCCACAACGCCGCGCACTTACCGGAGTTCAGGCGCGCCGAGTAAGCAATCCGGGTGACCTTCACCGCTCGCCCCCCACGGTCAGATCCGCCCCTTTCGAGTTCCTTCACGTAGCGTCGCAACCCACACAGCAGACACGAAAGGCGCGCACGACCGCCAGCATGTCCTCAAAGCAGAGAGAGCCGACAACTAGTCGACCTCCTCGAGCAGCTCGTCGAAGAGCTCCTGGACGCCCTCGTCGACGTGCCCTCGGCTGCCCAGGTAGTCGGCGAAGAGCTCGCGCGGCGACCGGCCGGCCCGCTGGGCGGTGCGGGTGCCGCTGCCCGGCGCCGGGACCAGCTCCGGGTCGATCCGGATCTCCAGCGCGCGGGGGAGCAGCTCCTGCACCTCCTCGCGCAGCCCGGCGCGGGGCTGCTCGCGGACGTACACCCGCAGCCAGCCCTCCGGCGCCTCGATCTCGGCGAGCTGGGCCAGGGTGCCCCGCACGGTGCGCAGCGGGGTCGCCCCCGGCACCGGCACCTCCCGGATCTGGGCGGCGGTCCGGGCGGTCACCTCGACCACGGTCACCGAGCCGACGTTCTCCTGCTCGCCGAAGTCGACGGCGAGGGGGCTGCCGCTGTAGCGGACCGGGCAGGGGCCGATGACCCGCTGGGAGCGGTGCAGGTGGCCGAGCGCCACGTAGTGCGCGGTGCCCGGGAAGACGCTGGCCGGCACGGCGTAGCCGAGGACGGTGTGCGCGTCCCGCTCGCCGCCACCGGTGCTCGCCCCCACCACGGTCAGGTGGGCGGTGACCAGGTGCACCCGGTCGGGCTCGGTGAAGCCCTCGGTGAGCCGGGCGAGGACCCGGCCGAGGTGGTCGGCGTACGTCTGGTTGGCCTCGGCAGCGGTCAGATCGTACATCTCCACGGCGCGGACCGCGTACCGCTGGGACAGGAAGGGCAGCGCGGCGAGCTGCCAGCGCTCCCCGTCGGCGGTGACGCCGTCGATGATGTGCTCGGCCGGATTGTCCCGGACGCCGCCGCGCAGGGTGATGCCGGCCGCCTCGGCCCAGGGGCGCAGCGCGTCGAGGGCCGGCCCGTTGTCGTGGTTGCCGCCGATGGCCACCACGTCCGCGCCGGTGCGCCGCAGCGCGGTCAGCGCCCGGGTCACCAGCCGGGTCGCATCGGGGCTGGGCGCCGCGGTGTCGTACAGGTCGCCGGCCACGATGACCAGGTCGGGACGCTCGGCCCGGGCGATCTCGATCACCTGGGCCAGCACCTGCTTGTGCTCCTCGGCCCGGGACTGTCCCTTGAGGACCTTGCCGACGTGCCAGTCGGAGGTGTGCAGGATCTTCATGGCTTGGTCACCTCAGAACGGGATGTCGTCGTCGGTGGTGGCGCCGGAGCCGACCACGGCGAACGGGTCGGCGGACTGGGTGATCGAGCGCAGCGTCTCCGACGGGGCCCGGCCGGCCTCGGAGACCCGGGTCGCCCAGGCCGGGAAGGGGAACTCCAGGCAGAGCGGAACCGGGATGTCCGGCTGGTTGACGAACATGGTGCCCGGCCTGGCCAGCAGGGCCCGCTGCCGCTGGGCCGGCGGGAGGAAGCCGTACTCGGGGCGGGACGCCTCGGCCGGGTCGAGCCGGCCGACCACCCGGATCGCCGAGTTGGTGACGATCCGGCGCTCCACCTCGCTGGCGGTCTGCTGGGCGCCGACCAGGATCACCCCGAGCGAGCGGCCCCGCTCGGCGATGTCCAGCAGCACCTCCTTGATCGGGGAGGAGCCCTCGCGGGGGGCGTACTTGTTCAGCTCGTCGAGGACGACGAAGAGCAGCGGCTTGGCGGTGCCGGCCTTCTCCTTGCGCTCGAACTCACTCTTCAGCGTCACGCCGACCACGAAGCGCTGCGCCCGGTCGGGGAGGTTGTGCAGGTCGACGACGGTGACCTGGGCGCTCTCGGCGGTGTTGATGCTGTGCGGGCGGCGGGTGGCCAGGTCGCCCCGGATCAGTCGGCCCAGGTCCTTCTTGCTGCCGATCAGCCGGCGGGCGAACGCGTTGACCGTGCCGAGCCCGACCGCGCTGCCCGCCCACTCGGACCGGGTTTCGTCGTCGTTGAGCTGCTCGACGATGTGGTCGACCAGGTCCGCGTACGACCCCAGCCGGACCCCGTCCAGGCTGACCCCGCCGTCGGCGGGCTGGGCGTACCGGGCCAGGTGGGCGGCGACCGAGTGGACGACCATCGTGTACTGCTGGCGCTCGTCGTCGGCGTCCGCGAAGACGTACGGCAGGAGCCGGTCCGCACAGAACTCGGCGAGCGTCCAGTAGAAGCTGTCCACGCCGGTGAGCCGGCTGCTCACGTCCGGCGTGCCGGAGGAGTCGCCGACCCGGGGCGGGGCGTACACGCGCACGTCGGGGAACGCGCCGGCGTCCAGCCCGAGCTTCGCGTACCCGGCTCGGGTGGCGTCGTCGAGCCGGGTGTTGGGGTGGTCGAGGAAGAGCAGATCCTCGCCCTTGACGTTGAAGATCAGCGCCTTGGCGTTGACCGCGTCGCCGCCCAGCACCCCGGAGCGGAAGACCGAGTAGAGCAGGAAGGTCGCGAAGCTGGTCTTGGTGGCCACCCCGGAGATGCCGGAGATGGAGATGTGCGCGCCCCGGGTGCCGTCGAGGAAGTCGGCGTTGAGGTAGACCGGCACGCCGTCGCGGCCCATGCCCATCGGGATGCGCCGTTCCATCCGGTCGAAGTGCAGCGCCCGGGCCCGGGCGTCGCCCTCGGCCCGGTGCACCACCGCACCCGGGGTGGGCGGCACGTAGAACTCGGGGTCGACCCGGGTGGTGGTGATCTCCGCGGCCTCCTGCACCTGGGCCGGCAGGGTGCCGTCGGCGATGGCGAAGACGTCGGAGTCGAACTGCGCCCCCTCGTGCCGGGCGCGGACCTGGGTGACCACGCCGGCGATGGTCACCGGCTCGCGGTCGGGCAGCTCGCGGCGAGTCACCACGACGTCGTCGAGCTGGAGGTAGCTGCCGGGGGCGACGGCGGTCCAGAACGTCAGCGGGGTGGCGTCGGCGGTGCCGAGGACCCGGCCGACCCCCTCGCCGGAGCCGTCGAGCAGGTCGTCGGTCATCGGCGGACTCCGGTCAGCTGGTCGTCTCGGTCGCGGGGCACGACCTGCATCCTGCCCGAGGGATGCGACAGGTTGCCACGCGACGCGGCGGACGCCACCCGAGGTCCTCCGCGCCCTCGCGCAACGGGGTCGGTCAACCACACCGCGTGTCGGGGTGGCGCGATTCCCGCCCCGGCCGGGCATGATCCGCGAGATCCTGCAAGGGACCGGGGGAAGCGGGGAGCGGACGTGGGATCGAGACGGGGCCGGGTGGTGGCGCTGCTCGTCCTCGCCGGGCTGCCGCCGGTGGTCGAGCAGGCGGCGCTGGCCGCCGTCCCGCTGCACGCCGCCCGGGGACTCGCCCCGCAGGTCACGGCCGTCTGGCCGTACGACTCGTACCACGACCTGCGCTGGCTGCTGGTCTACCACGACTCGTGGCTCACGTTCGTGCTCGGGCTGCTCGGCATCACGTTGGCCCGGGGACTCCTCTCCGCCGGGCTGACCGCGCTGGCCTGGCCGGCCGGTACGCCGCGCCCCGCCTGGGGTTGGCTGGTGCGGCGCAACCTGGAGGTCGCGGCGCTGGCCGCGGTGGTGATCTCCCCCTGGGCCGCGCTCTCCGTCGCCTTCTCCGCGGTGGCGCTCTCCTGGTACCTGTTCGCCTCGCTGGGCCCGATGCTGGTGCTCGCCCCCTTCCTCGTCCGGGCCGGGGTGGTTGCCGGCTGGTGGCGGGGGTTGCCGACGATCGAGCTGTTCGGCTGGTCGGCGCTGAACTTCGTGCTGCTGACCCTGGCGGGCGCGCTGATCTCCACCACCCCCGGCTGGTGGGCGGTCGGGGTCGCCGGCCTGGCCGGCGTGGCGAACGGGCTGCTCTGGCAACGGACCGTGGCCGACGCGGCGCTGCCGGCCCGGATGCGCTGGCGACGGGCGCCGGTTGCCCCCATCGCCATCGTCCTCACCATGGCGGGGGCGGTCTGGGCCCAGTCGCTGATCGGGATCGCCGCCCCCGGACCGGGGGTGTGGCGGCCGCCGGTCCTCACCGAACGGCTGCCCGACCGGGTCAACCACGCGGTGATCGTCCTCGACGGGCACGACTCGGCCTGGGAGGGGGAAGCACCCGCCGACCCGCGGGTCGAGCGCTTCTCCTACGCGGGGCTGGACGCGCGTGGTCGGCCCCTGCCGTACCCGCCGGCGGCCACCCACCGGTCGCTCGACTCCAGCAGCGTCCTGCTCGCCGCCCAGGTGGACGCGCTGCACCGGCGTACCGGCCGGCCGGTGGCCCTGGTCGGGCAGAGCGAGGGCTCCATGGTGGTCCGGACTACCTGGAGAAGTTGCCCCCTGGCCCGGTGACCGCGGCGGTGATGTTCAGCCCGCTGGTCCAGGCCGGGCGCACCTACTACCCGCCCCCGGGGCACGAGGGCTGGGGGGTCGCGACGGGCTGGGAGCTGCGCGCCCTGTTCTGGCTGGCGGGCCGGCCGCAACCGGTGAAGGACGACCCCGACGAGCCGTTCGTGCGATCGGTGCTGATCGACGCGCCGTTCTACCGCAACCGCACCCTCTGCCCGGTGCCGGGCGTCCGGATGATCGCCTTCCTGCCCACGGTCAGCGCCGCCGAGGCTCCGCCTGGGGAGTACAGCCGCATCCCGGTCTACCAGCAGCCCGCGTTCCATGGCGGCCTGATCGGCCAGCGGATGGTGGAGGACCGGGTGATCGCGTTCCTGGCCGGCGAGCGGGTGGAGCAGCCCCGCCGGGAGTACGGCCTGCTCCAGCGGCTGGGTGCCGCCTGGCAGGCGCCGCCGTTGGCGCTGTCGCTCAACCCGGTGTGGTCGGCGAGCCGGGAGGGGGACCCGGCGAGGACCGGCCGGGTCTGCGAGGCGCGCTGAGCCGATCCGCCCCGGGCGGGGTCGGCGTGCGACCGGGGACGGCGCGCCGGTGGCGGAGCAGCAGTCGGACAGCCGCCAGGTCGAGTGCGACCACCAGGACGGCCTGGATCGGCGCGTACGGCAGGAACAGCAGGTCGATGCCGATCGCCGCCGTGGCGGAGCAGACGGCGAGCGGAACGGTCCCGCGTCGACCGGTCAACGCCAGCAGGCCGGCGAGCGTCACCGCGGCGCCGACCGCGACGTGCAGCCACGCCCAGCCGGTGATGTTGACCTGGTACACGCCCTGACCGGTCTCGACCGTGAACAGGTTGCGCGCCGTGTACGGCCAGACCGACAGCACGTCCACCAGGCCGGCGCCGGCCAGTAGGCCGCTGGCCAGCAGGGGACGGCCGGCCCCGGCCGCGCCGCTGTCGCCCGCCCATGTGAACCGCATTGTCCCAGGCTATGGGGCCGAAGGGGCGGGTGCGGGCGGGTTCGGCGACCGTCCGCACCGGTGAACCCCGACTACGCCGGTGCCCGCGCCCGTCGTCGTGCTGCGTCTCAGTGGTCGGCGAGGACCTCGCGCAGCCGGGCGGCGAAGGCCGCGGGTCCTCGACGAAGCCGATGTGCCCGCCGGGGAACATCGTGGGGGTGCCGCCCAGCGCCGCGGCCAGTGCCCGCGAGGTGCGGTCGCAGATCTGACCGGTCGACTGCTCGCCGAGGCCGACGACGACGCGGGTGGCACCGTCGCGCAGGGCGGCGACGTCGGGCCGGAACCGGGTCGTCCCCCGGATCATGTGGACGTACTGGAAGTGCTCGTCGGCGGCCGCCCGCGGATCGGGTTCGCCGCCGAACATGGCCTGGATCATCTCCTCGGGCAGCTCGATGTTCGCGTTGGCGAGGAACTTGCGCCCGGCGCCGAGCCGGTCCCCCGACCGGTAGGTGGCGATCATGTCCTCCTCCCGGGCCAGGAGTTCCGCGCGGTCGGCCAGCAGGCCGAGCAGCGGCGGCTCGTGCGCGATGACCGTGTGCACCTGCTCGGGGTGGGCCTCGGCGAGGGCGAGGACGGTCACCGCGCCGCCGCTGGAGCCGAGGACCGCGGCCGGGCCGGCGTCGAGGTGGGCGAGGAGCCGGGCCACGTCGTCGGCGCGCAGCTGTGGGGTCGAGTCCTGGTGGGGGTCGTGCAGGACGCTGCGGTTGATGCCTCGTGGGTCGGTGGTCAGCACGGTGTGCGCCACGGCCAGCAGGTCGGCCAGCGGTGCGAAGGCGCCGGCGTCCATCGGGGCGGCGACCAGGGCCACCAGCGGTCCCTGCCCGCGTACCTCGTAGTAGAGGCGCCCGTCCGGGACCTCCAGGGTCGCGGCGGTGACATGCTCGGCGGAGATGCTGCTCATCGGGGTCCTCCCGGTCGTGGCGATGGCGTTCACCATGCAGACTCCCGTCCTGGGGCAGAATCGTCGCTGTGAGCGTGACTTCCCGGAAGGGGGCGGCGGGCGCGGCCGACCAGGCCGCCTTCACCGCGCTGGTCGCACCGCTGCGCCGGGAACTGCACGCCCACTGCTACCGGATGCTCGGTTCCACCCACGACGCGGACGACGCCCTCCAGGACGCCCTGCTGCGGGCCTGGCGGGGGCTGCCGGGCTTCGCGGGACGCGGTTCGCTGCGCTCGTGGCTGTACACGGTGGCGACCCGTACCTGCCTGGACATCCTCGCGGGTCGCCGCCGCCGGGCCCTGCCCGTCGACCTCGGCCCGGCGAGTGAACGCGCGGTGCCGGACAACCGTCCGGCCACCACGTCGCCTGGCTCGGGCCGTATCCGGATGCCGGCCTCGCCGCCGGTCCGGCCGCCCCGGACGTACGCTACGAGCAGCGCGAGGCGGTCGAGCTGGCCTTCGTCGCCGCGTTGCAGCACCTGGCCGGCAACCAGCGGGCGGCGCTGCTGCTCTTCGACGTCCTCGGCTTCTCCGCCGCGGAGATCGCGGCCATGATGGACACCTCCACCACGTCGGTGAACTCGGCGCTCGCGCGGGCCCGCCGGGTCCTGGCCGAGCGGGTCCCCGCCGCCAGTCAGCAGCGGACCCTGCGCAAGCTCGACGACGCCCGCCTGCGGGAGATCGTCACCGGGTACGCCACGGCGCTGGAGAACGGCGACGCCGACGCCCTGATCGCCCTGCTCACCGAGGACGTCACCTGGTCGATGCCGCCGATGCCGCACTGGTACCAGGGCCTCGACGCGGTCGCCGACTTCGCCCGCGAGGTGCCGCTGACCCGGTGCGGGAGCTGGCGGCACCTGCCGACCAGCGCGAACGGCCAGCCCGCGGTCGGGTCGTACCTGCGCCGGGGCGGGACCGGCCCGCACCTGCCGTGGTCGATCGACGTGCTGACGCTGCGGGGCGCGCGGATCGCGGAGATCACGTCGTTCGTGGCGGTGACGCACTTCCCGGTGTTCGGGCTGCCGGACGCGCTGCCGCCGGGGCCGGGCGAACCCGCCGGTGGTCCGGCCCGACGGGACCCGCCCTAGGCGGCGGGGGCGGCGCCGGCCGGAGGTTTTTCCTGCGGGCCTCGGGCGTACCGCAGCATGAGCGTCCCGTCGGCGGCGGCGAGCACGTGCCGCAGCGGCAGCCGACGGGGCGCGCCGGCGTCCCCGGCGGTGATCCGGCCGGGCGGCCCGGCCCGAGCCAG